>JAZSAR010000018.1:0-5632 GCA_045601965.1 Clostridia bacterium | reverse complement strand
AAAACTATGACGAAAAGACTGTTGATTTTGGAAAAACCGTCAAGGCGAAAAAGGTACGCCTTGTAATAACAGAATCCGTTAAGGATTTTGCTCTTATTGCGGAAATAAACCTTGAAGGAGCATCATCGGAAACATCTTCTGCTCCTTCCGGAAATACAAATGTAAGCGGAACTACTGCAGAGGGGTTTGTAGACAGAACCGGCTGGCAGGCAAAAGCATCCAGCGAATATGTTGATGATTTGCGCGGTGCACGCCTCTTTGACGGGGATACCAATTCCTACTGGCACAGCTCGTATACCGCTGAAGGCGGCACTATTACAGGACAGGATCAGCCTCCCTTCTATGTTGTGGCAAAATTCCCCTCTGAAACGGCATTTTCGGGCTTCCGTTATACTCCCCGTGTTGACAACAACACAGGAACGGTTTTAGCCTATGAATTTTATGTAATGGATTCGGAAACTTCTGCAAAGCTTATAAAATCGGGAAAGATGGAGCTTTCCAAAAATGCGACAACAGTTGACTTCGGCTTTAACATAAAGGGCAAGGGAATAGTATTTAAGGTAACGGAAGGCCTTCACGGCTACGGTACGGGAAGCGAGCTTGACTTACTTACAGAATCAGGCGGAAAGCCCGAGAAAAAGGCATCGGATTTTGCAGACAGCAAGAGAGACCTTGTGATTGACGGATTTAATGTAACAGACGCTTATGAAAATTCAAAATTAAAGGCATCGGATTTCGTTGAGAAAACCGGATGGGTTTCAGAGGTTTCCTCGGAATATTCTCAGAATCCCGGAAAATATGCCGTTGACGGAAATCCCGCATCCTTCTGGCATACCTATTATAAGGCAGAAGGCTCAAGCATTGTTGACTATGCGACTCTTCCTCACAGCCTTACGGTAACCCTTCCGAAGACCACGGCCATAAGCGGCTTTGCCGTAACACCCAGAGGGGAAGCAGGCGGAAGAGTTACGGATTATGAGCTTTACGGCGCGGCAGATGGCGGAGAATTTGAACTTATGGCAAAGGGCACTCTTGCCAACAAATCGGAAAGACAGATTGTGGAATTTCCCGCAAATATTGCTCTTTCCAAGGTTATGTTAAAGGCCATAGTAACCCACGGCGGAAAATACTGCGCCATAGCGGAATTTGACCTTCTTAAAGAAAACGCCGAAAAGGAAACGGCTTCATCCTTTAAGGAAATTTATGAGCTTATCGACGGCGAAACCCTGGTTCCTCTTCCCAAGACAGGCTTTACGGCAAATGCTACAAGCGGTGTTAAGAGTGCAATGCTTGCAATTGACGGAATGGGAACCTCCACATCATGGCATTCCGATGCAGATAAACAGCATCATTTCCCCATAACCTATTCAGTTGATATGGGAGATATTTATACTCTTTCCTATCTTCAGTATTCTCCCAGAGGCGGAGATGCGGAAATGATAGGCTACTGGACAGATTTTGACGTTTTCGTAAGTGCCGACGGCGAGGAATATGAGCAGGTGGTTTCCCACGGAACGGTTGAGCTTACGGCTAATAAGATATCCTTAATAGAATTTTCCAAAACCTGCGATGTGCGCTATATTGATATTGAAATATACGACGGAAACCACGGCTATGCCGTGTGCGGCGAGCTTGACTTCCTTGTTCCCAAAAAGGAAATTGAAGCAAGAAAGAAAAATAACTATTACAAGCTCGAGATTGGCTCAAATACCGTTACAACAGTAAAGAACGGCGTTGAAACCGTAAAAGAAATTGACGTTGCACCCTACATTATGAACGGCTCTACCTTAATTCCTTTAAGAGGACTCTTGGAGGAAATGGGAGCAACCTTCACCTGGGACGGGGAAAGAAGAAAAATCGGCATAACAAAGGAAGACACCGAAATTGAGATGCAGATTTTCAATAACCTTGTTTATGTAACAAACAATATTTACGGAAGAGTAAGATACACTCTCGCAGTCGTTCCCCAGATTAAGGATTCCAGAACCTTCGTGCCCGTAAGATTTATTTCCGAACAGCTCGGCTATGAAGTGGTATGGGAAGCCGAAACTCAGTCAATTTATATTTATTAATGAAAAAATGATTAAGAAAATGCCGGAGAAATCCGGCATTTTTTACGTCTTATAACGTCATAAAACAGCCCGGGGAGAATAAAATATTTAAAAAGTCTTTACAAAATTATTACAGTGTGGTATAATCTGATACATTGAGGTGATTTTTAGTGAAATTCACGGAGATAAAAAAAGAGAAAAATAAGAAGATAATAGCCTTTATTCTTACAGCTGTTATCGCCATTCTTACTGTAGCAACAGCCGCCGGCTATAACTTCGGCTACAACTTATACATCGACGAAGAATATGTGGGATCTTTTGCAAGTGCAAAGGAAGCTTCAGACATTATCGAAATTATAAAAGCGGAAGACGGGATTGATTTTTCAGACAAATCCGAAATAGTTTTCGGACTTATGACAAGAGCAGATTTTACAGAAGAGGAAGAAGCTTGTTTTAATGTAAAAGCTGCCGATTCCCGTTACTGCGAAGGCTATGTTCTTTTTATTGATGGGGAAAAGGTTTTTGCGGTTGAAACTTTAGAAGAAGCAGAAGAGATAAAAAATGAAGTTTTATCCTATTACAGCGAAGAAGATGCCGTAAGAGTGGAATTTACAAGAAAGAGCCGGATTAAAAAGGATTATGTACTTAAGGGAAGCTTTTCTGAAAAGGCAGAGGCTTTGGAACTGCTTTCAGGAATTGCGGATGTTGAAACCGTAATTATAACAAAAGAAAATGAAGTAATTCCTTGTGAGACAAGGGAGATTGCTACAGATGAGCTTTATGAAGGCTGCAGCAGGGTTATTGAAGAAGGCTCTGACGGCGAGGCTTATATCGAACATACCACGCTTAAAATAAACGGAGAAACTATTTCGGAATATGATTCAAAGAAATACACGGTTAAGGAAATGAAGAACCGCGTTATTGAAAAGGGGACAAAGAAAGCGCCCGAAGGCATAACAAAAGGATTTTTTATAAATCCTTCAGAGGGTGTACTTACTTCTCCTTTTGGTCCCAGATGGGGGAGAATGCATAAGGGTATTGATATTTCTGATGCTGAGGGAACTCCTATATATGCATCTGACGGAGGAAAGGTTACATACTCCGGCTGGATGGATGGCTACGGATATCTGATTGTGATTGACCATGGCAACAGATACAAGACATATTATGCCCATTGTTCAGCACTTCATGCTGAAGAAGGAGAGTATGTTACTCAGGGGCAGCATATAGCCGATATGGGCTCAACAGGAAGATCCACGGGAACACATCTTCATTTCGAGGTAAGATATGATGATGTGCCTGAGGATCCTGAAAAATATGTAAATTACTGATTGAAAGGCAGGTGATGATATTCATCTGCCTTTTTGATGTCATTGACAAAAACTCTATGCTGTGTTATTATAAAAGGGAAAGGATGTGGTATTTTGCAAAGTGCAATCTGGCTTATAGTTGCAGTTGTTTTTGCTGTAATTGAGGCATCCACTGCACAGCTTGTGTGTATATGGTTTGCTCTCGGTTCGGTATGTGGAATGATTGCGGCACTTTTTACGGACAATGTTATTATTCAAATCGTGGTTTTTCTTATTTCTTCGGCAATACTTGTGGCTTTGACGAGAAAAATAGTAAATAAGCTTATGGGTGCCAAGAAAATAAATACCAATGCCGATTCTCTTTTGGGAAAAAGCTTTGCAGTAACAGAAGAGGTGGATAACGACAAGGAAACGGGCTCTCTTAAGGCATCCGGAACTTACTGGAGTGTAAGAAATGCAGAAGAAGGCATAATTCCTGAGGGCACAAAAGTGGTTGTTGAAAGAATAGAGGGCGTTAAGCTCTTGGTAAGAAAAGCAGAATAAGGAGGATTTTTATGGAAATTATTATCGCATTATTGGTCATTATAATAGCAATTATTGTTGCTAATATCAGAATTGTATCTCAGGCACATGCCTGCATAGTTGAGAGATTCGGCGCTTACAGTGCAACCTGGGGTGTCGGAATACACTTTAAGGTTCCGTTTATTGACAGGGTGTCAAGACCGATAAGCTTAAAGGAGCATGTTGCGGATTTCCCGCCTCAGCCCGTTATCACAAAGGATAATGTAACAATGCAGATAGATACGGTTGTTTATTATCAGATTACGGATCCCAAGCTTTTCACCTACGGGGTTGAGCGTCCTATGATGGCAATTGAAAATCTTACGGCGACAACGCTCCGTAATATCATAGGTGACTTAGAGCTTGACGAAACCTTAACCAGCCGTGACACTATAAATACAAAGATGCGTGCAATTCTTGACGAGGCAACCGATCCCTGGGGTATCAAGATAAACAGAGTTGAGCTTAAGAATATTATCCCGCCCAGAGAAATTCAGGATGCCATGGAAAAGCAGATGAAGGCTGAACGTGAACGCCGTGAAGCAATCCTTAGGGCAGAGGGTGATAAAAAGTCTGCAATTTTAATTGCAGAAGGTGAAAAGGAATCTGCTATTTTACGTGCTGATGCAAAGAAGGAAACGGCAATCCGCGAGGCTGAAGGTCAGGCTGAGGCTATAGTAAAGGTGCAGGAGGCTATTGCTGGGGGTATCAAAAAGATTAATGAAGCTGCTCCCGGTGAGGCATATCTTACCATGAAGTCATTGGAAGCCTTTGAAAAAGCATCGGATGGTAAGGCTACAAAGATTATTATTCCTTCAGATTTTCAGGGGATTGCAGGTCTTGCGACAGGTATTAAGGAAGTTTTAACCGACCCTAAAACAGAAAAATAAAAAAAGTGCAACCTTCTTATGGTTTAAATTGTATTATATGTGAAATAATACAATAAGAAAGGAAGATTTTTATGAAAAAAATACTGACATTACTTCTTGTTTTTGTCATGGCTCTTGCATTTTGCGGATGTGGCAAAACAGAAGAAAACTTAACCCTTGGAGGAACACTTAAAAAGCAGTTTGTTGAAATTACCGAAGGCGGAGAAACCGATCCTTATACAATTGCGGAAACACTTATGACAAACCCCGCTATTGAGTTTGCTCCTATGGTTATGGAAATTGAACCCGGAACATTTTTGCAGGGCTTCACGTTAGATGAGGTTTCCGGCTTTGAAAAGGGTGCTATGTTCGGACCTATGATCGGCTCTATTCCCTTTATCGGCTATATCTTCAGCCTCAGTGATGATGCGGATGTTGACGGCTTTATAGCCACACTTGCAGAAAGTGCGGACTTAAGATGGAATATCTGCGTAAGTGCTGACGAAATGCACACGGAAAAAAGCGGAACGACCGTATTTTTCCTTATGAGCCCCTTGTCTCTTGAACAGGAAACTCCCGTAGAATAAGAAAAAAAGCGGAAAGAATTATTCTTTCCGCTTTTTAAGAGGATGATTTTATGCTTTTTTCAGGAATACCGTTTTTGTTTTATTTTCTTCCGGCAGTGCTTATTTTATACTTTCTGCTTCCGGATAAATTCAAAAACGGATGTTTATTAATTTTCAGCCTTGTTTTTTATGCCTGGGGCGAGCCTTTATACATTTTCCTTATGATGGCATCAATTCTTTCGGGGTATTTTCTTGCCCGCGGAATTGAAAAATAC
>JAZSAR010000017.1:0-2491 GCA_045601965.1 Clostridia bacterium | reverse complement strand
ATATAAGAGATTATATAAATGTCCAGAAAAATGTGCGCTCAACATTGGAAACAGAAGGATTTTTTCAAAAGGGAGCGGTAGTAAACAAAGAAAGTGGAGCTACAATAGAAGTTAATTGGGCGGGAATAAAAGAAACTTTAGGAAGCGGAAATAACTTCCAGTATCTTTCTGTGTCTAAAAAGAAGAAAAAGCTCGCTGTACTTAGAAATTTACATAGCTTAATTGCAAACGCAAGGGTTATAGGAGATAATTCCGGAAATTATCATAAAGGAAATAGCTCTGTGCAGTATATGTATCTTGAGGCTGAAACGGAAATTGATGGAGAACCTGCTGTTGTAAAAATAGACATAAGAAAAGCACCGCAGAAAAATCAATTCTGGGTGCATCAGATATACACAAAAGAAGTTGCTTCCGTTCCTGCTGGAACTTCAAAGAGTTCTAAAACAGGGTTTCTTGAACCGGAAACAACTTCGGAAAATAATATACCACAAAAAAGCCCGGTTGTCAAGAAGGCGGGTTCTGTTTTTGGTGGAGCGGCATATGCTGAGACGGCAAGAGAATACAGGACGGAAGAAAATGCAACAGAGTTTGACGAGGCATACACTTACGGGCTTGCGGGAGAAACGCTTAACGATTTTGCACCGGAAACTGCCACAGTTCCTTTGGTTAAGGCGTGGAGCGCCGGAAGGCAGGATGCAAAAACCAATGCGGCAAGAGCTGAGTTTAATTCCCGTAAAACAGGGGTATCCACCGACGATGTGACAAAGACGATACTTAGTGGCTATTCACCAAGAGTGAGAAAGGCGCTTGATGCGCTTGGCAAAGCTTTAGGAATTGAATTGGAGCTTGTTACACATAATCCTGAAGGAGAAAAGGGCAGCGACTCAAGCTATAATCCGAAGACCGGGGTTATGAGGATTAACGTATCGGAGAAACACACGGGACTTAAGGGAGAGAAGCTTACTGGAGAGGAGCTTATAATATTTGTGGCAACGCACGAAGCTATTCACCGTATCAGAGAGACAAGCCCCGGTGCATATGCTGAAATGGAAAGAATTGCCCTTTCCAAGAGCAAGACGACCGTAGAAGAGCGTATGAATCTGCATGGCGAAACAAGGGCGAGGGCAACGGAAGAGATTGTGGCAGATTATTTCGGTGATTTACTTTCCAGCAAGACGGAGATAAACACTTTAAGAGGCAAGCACCGAAATCTTTTCGATGTGCTAAAGAGCATAATTGACAAGATAGCGAATGCTTTTAGTAAAGCGGGTATTGATAATGCCGAGATAAACGAGGCAAGAAGACTTTTCAGAGAGGCCTTAAAGGAAGCTGATTCGTCGGTATGGGGCGAAGATGTGAGAAGTGGCGGAGAAGCGCTTCTTTCAAAGAGCGAAAAGGAAGTTGTCGATAAAACAAAAAAAGATCCGACAAAGCTTACAGAAAAAGATTTTAAAATCCTTTTGCAGCTCGCGGATGATAAAAAACTTGCGGATGACACATATATTCCTGCAAGAATAAATACACCTCTGGCACTGATGGTTTTTGCAAGGGAGCATGGGAAAAATCTTGAAAACCATCCTTTAGCTATGAGTGTGTACAAGGCTCGTCAGGCTTTAGCTAATGAAGCTGAATGGGATGGAAACTTCAGAGATAAACCGCATGATTTAACAATAGAAGAAGTGGTTGATATCGTAAAGGGTATGAATAGCCCATCATATTTAGTTTATCAAAAAGAAAATGACAGATTCGCGGAAATTGTTAAGTTTGATAAAGATGGAGAAAGGGAAAAAGCTTATGCGATAATAGATTTCTTTGACGTAGATAAAAACCCCGATATAATGAATGGTTATGAAGGCGGAAAGTATAATATTTTAGTTACCGTATATCCATCTGAAAGCTCGTCAGAACTTAAAGGATATCTTGAAAAGAAAAGTCATATTGTTACGACATTAGAAGAATTAAAAAAGAAAGGGTTGTCGCAAGGAAGCTACGGCAGCCTCGTGCCCTCGCTTTTAAACGACTCACCTTTCTTTAATGATAGTATATCAGAAGAGAAAACAGTTGTCAAGAATGAATCTTCCGATAAACTTCTTTCCCGCTCGGAGGATGGCACGAAGTATTTCCCTAAGGGTGAAGAGCCGAGGCGTGACATTGATGTGCCTTCGGAGATTGGCGGAAAGAAGGTTATGCGAGCTGTAAGAACTGTTGCTGAGGCACCGGGAGTTTCCGATGAAATGGCAGAAGACATTGTGGCGGAAATTGAGAACGGCAGATTTTTCTATACACCCAGCTCCAATGTAATTCTTTCCGAAAATGCTATGAGTAAGGTGGAATCAGATTTTGACGGAGAGGTTAAAGAATGGATGAGAGCTTCCGGAAAGAGAAGTGTAACTGATGCAGATATAGCACTTGGAGAGGCGCTGATTATCGAAGCGGGGAAACGTGGAGATGCAAAGCAGGCTATGGACATTCTTGCGGATGTGGCCATTGC
>JAZSAR010000016.1:0-16371 GCA_045601965.1 Clostridia bacterium | reverse complement strand
TGGGTGCCGCGGCATAAACTCCAAGGCGTCTTGTATCATCAAGTCTTCCCTTGTGTTTTTCTTTTATATATATTTCCACATCTTTTGTAAACTTATCAAATTCTTTTTCATACTTTCCCATATCAAGGGAAGATACAAATTCCGTAAATTCTTTAATCTGCCTATCTAAAGACGGTACTCCGTAAAAGTACGACTTTTCGATAAAAGCTTCAATTCTGCGTCCGCCCCAGTTGCAGGAAATGATGCCTATGGGCACGTTTACTTCCCTTTGGAGATACTCTGCAAAGTAGTGGCCTATTGCAGTAAAATTAAGCGCTGATTCCTCTGTTTTTATCTGCCAGGGCGTATCGCAGTTATAGACATCCACAAAATGATAGCCGTATGTATCAACGCCCTTTTTGTATCTTCTCGGCACGGTGAAGTAGCGGATGGCGTTGTTATCGCAATTCTTTGCGTCCGAAAAGCCCGATTCCGTTGCGAAAAGCGGCATTTCCATGTTTGACTGACCGGAAGCTAAAAACACGTCCCCGATTAAAATATCTCTTAAAACAAGTTCTTCTCCGCCAAGGTCTATTTTCATTTCATAGGGCCCGCCAAAGGGCTTTGGCGAAAGTTTTACGCGCCATTTCCCGTTTTCAGATGTCCCTTCTGCAGTTTCACCCAGAAACGTCACTTTCACCTTTCCCTCGCCCGTTCCGAATATGCACAGGGGCATATCCCTCTGCAGCACCATATGGTCTGTAAATATACTCGCAAGCTTCATTATAAAATCCACTCTTCTCCATTAGTCTATGTAAATAGTATACCACATTGCTCTTAAAAAAACAAGTGCTGCCTTCATCAGAAGACAGCGTTTTTTCATATTTTCTCAAGTGCTTCTACTATGCACTCTGTGTAAATCTTCGAAAGGCGTCCCGGAATTTTCGAAAGAGCGTTTTTTGTTTCAAGAAGGAAAGCTTTATCCTTTGTGATTTTTGAAGGAATGCACTTTTCATCTTTCCGGGAAAGCAATGCTCCTCCGAGGCAGGCAAATACATTTAAGTCATCAGGGCTTGTAAAGCCTAAAAGAATTTTCGTAAGCGCCTTTTCATAATCTTCATCAATGCTGAAACACTCGTTATTCCACATTTTATCGCCGTAAATTAAAATTTCCGAAGGAAGAGTATAGCTGTAATGAGGATAGTCTTTTTCGTTGCCGTATTCCCAGGCGCACATTTCACTTCCAATGACATTCTTTTTCAATTCTTCATCGCTATAGGGTCGCTCATCTATTTTCCAGTTCCCTACGGTATCTTCCTTATTTGCTCTTTCGTGAGTATAATCAATATCAACATACGCCTCGGGGTAATGGGAGTTTATCATTTTTCTTCCCGTCCTTAACTGGCTATTCATTGATATATTTATATGAGGACCTCGCTTTGGTGCGGCAACTCTCCAGAAATGAAGTATAATGTCAGAAGGCAGCTTAATCTCTCTTTCGGTGTCAATCTGATCGTTCCACATAATAACCTTTCTGCCGTTCTTTTTAACCATTTCATAAGCCTTTGTCATTACATAATAGTACAAATCCTGCACATCGGCTATACCGTTATCCTTCATAAAGGCGTTGCACTTTCTGCATTCTGCCCAATGGCATTTTGCCGCAAGGCCTAAATCGTCAAAAGAAAGCTCGTCGCCTCCGATGTGGAAATATTCATAAGGAAAAATTTCACAAAGCTCATCGATTATATTCTCATATATCTTAAAAACGCTTCCTTCACCTATGCAGGGTGTCCATTTACTTTGCTCCGAAAGGCCAGTTTCGCAGGTAAGATAAGGATAGCATTCAACAAGCTTTCCGCTGTGACCGGGACAGTCAAATTCGGGGATTATTTCAAGCCCGAGACTGTCACAAAGGGAAATCAGCTCCTTCATTTCGGAAATACTATAGGCGTTTTCTATAAACATTTCTTCTTTAAGGCATGAAAGTTTAATTGCAAAGCCCTTATTATCCGAAAGATGAAGATGCAAAATGTTGATTTTCGCCTTTGCCATAAGAATCAGGTTATATGAAAAGCGTTCCTTTTCGGGAATTCCCCTTGCAAGGTCTATCATAACTCCGCGGTGGGTAAACCTTGGCTTATCGGAAAAATCGCACTCGGGAAGATATGCCTTACCTTCTCTTATTTTTAAGATATTACTTATATGTGCCAAAGCATTTCTTAAGCCCTCATAGTCGCCGTAGGTTATATGTGCTTTTCCTGACGATACTTTAAGGCCGTATTCGCCTTTTATCTTTAAGTTTTTATCAAAACTTGCTTTTATGTTGCCTTCAGTGCCGGTTACCGCATAGTCGCAGAACAGTGCATCTATCAGTGCTTTCGCTTTTTCTTTATAATTATCAAGAGAAATATTAAGCGGAAGGGAAAATTCCGTTTCCTTTCCGTATACAGCATTTTTCACCTGCGGTATGCTTTCAATCCTCATAGAAACACTCCTTAATATTTGTTTTCACCATAACAAATCAGACTGTAATTTTTATCAGTATATCACACTATCTTATAAAAGTCTATGATTTCCATACACCTCTTTGATTGATTTATTTTGACATTTTGAAAAGATTTAATAAAGAAAATAGGGAGAAATATTTTCTCCCTATTTTTTATTTCATTCCAAGAAGTCTCTTTGCATTGCCGCAGAAAATATCTTCTATATCTTCTCTTGTAAGCTTAAGTTCTTCGGCAACCCTTTTCATTGCACGAATCTGCTCATACATCATAATTGTTACGTTTTCTTCGTCGGTTTCACGCATATGAGGCTCACCCTCAACACATCCGTAAAGACCGCGGGGAACCACATTGTAATAAACTCCGTTTTCCGTAATTCTGTACATTCGCATTATTGCAATGGGAAGGTCAGAACCATACATAAGGCGCTTCGGTCCCACAGCCTTAATACACTCACGGATTGCATCGTCGCACATATTTGCAGTAAAGTCAAAGTACATATTTTTTGTATTTTTCAAAATTTCAAAGGCATTTCCTATATCTTCTTTTGAATATGCTCTTCCGATATGTGCCACAATTAATTTAAGATTGGGATATTTTTCTTCTATTTCCATAAGCTGACCAAGGTTTACAGGGTCTTTAAGTCTTCCGTCACGACCAATATGAAGCATTATTATCCAGCCGTTTTTATCCGCAAGCTTAAGCTGTTCTTCTGGTAAAAAGTCGAAAATTCTTACTTCCTTTGACGGAATGTACGAAGGACAATAAGAAAGATAAGGCTTAAGTCCTAAAAAGCCACCCTCATTAACATTCTTTTCAAGCTCGTTTAAATCCATATCATAGGAGCTTCTGTACAATGTGGGAAAGCCGTATTTCCTGCCTTCTTCCCTCACATAATCGTTTGTTTCTTTAAAGTCTCTTAAGCAGCTTCCGAAAATCAAGGGCGTAACCTTGTTTTCGGGGAAGTACTGACGGAAGCACTCCAACATCTGTTCTGTGGTCATTTCATCGGCAACCAGCCTTGTCCAGGCAGAACCTCCGTTACGACTCCCCGTCGGCTTGAATGTATTTTTGTATGAATGAATATGAAAATCTATAAATTCTTTAGGCAGAAAATCCTTTATTTCGTTTTCATACACCCATCTGTCATAATCAGTAACCTGCATATTAAACATATAAATTACCCTCTTTCATTAAAAATCCGGCTTGCATCATTTTCGTCTTTAAATAATCCGGCCCCGATTCCTGCAAGCATAGCAGCACCCACCGCTCCGGCATTTACGCCGTGGCGGATGCTTACCTTTATGCCGCAGATTTCTTCTATAATTTCAAGATACAATGGGTTTTTGGAAGGCCCTCCCACCATTACAGCTGTTTTCGGACTTATTCCTATCCCCTTTAATGTGTCAAGCTTAGCCTTAAGGAGCTTAACCGCACCTTCTATAATTGCCCTTGCGATGTCTTCCTTGGGGTATGCATTTATCTTTTCGTTCTCCGGTGTATCCGTAAGGCAGATTGAAAGACCGTTTGCACCAAGGGTGCTTTTTCTCGCAAGATTTGTCAGTATGTCGAAGCGGTTATCGGAATCGTCAATATATCTTTTTATATATAAATCAATATAGTTTGAAAGGGATGAAACCGAAACCATTGTCCCCCACGCTCCGCCTTTTTCAGACAAAAATGGGTCGATAAGGATTTTGGCAGATGTCGCCTTTTCACGGTCATTTACCGGGCAAAAGCCAACCCAGGAAGTACCGCAGGACAAAAGCATTTCTCCTTCGTTAAACACTCCTGCTCCCCTTGCTGCAGAAGGATGGTCAAAGCTTCCCAATACCACAGGAGTACCTATTGGAAGTCCGCACTTTCCGGAAGCTTCTTCACCGACGCATCCTACCACGCTTCCGCAGGGCATAATAGGTGGCAATTTTTCTTCCGTTATACCGATTTTGTCAAGAAGCTCGGGGATGTATTTACCCGTGTTCTGGTCAATAAGGAAAAACGGAGTGCCGGCAGATGAGCTTATCCCCCACTTTCCCGTTAAAAGGTAGTAAAGATATTCTGTGCTCATACAAACCTTTCCGCAAGATACTATTTTTTCAGGGAAGTGCTTTTTGACATAGCAAAGCAGCGCCAAAGGAAAGGTTTTTCCGGAAAATGGCCAGCCGATTTTTTTATAAAGCGCATCTTTATCTATATCGCCCAATATTTCCTCCGACTCTGTTGTAACTCTTTTATCCTGCCAGTTATATATTGGGGTTACAGGCTTATTATCTTTATCTAAAACCAAAAGATTACCGCTGGCGGAAGATGCAGCAATTCCGCATATTTCGCCGTCAACATTGTTTGCAAGTTCCTTTATTGCGAAAAAACAGGCTTCTATGTATTTATCTGCCTCTATTCCCACGCCTCCGTTTTCGAGTCTTTCATATATAAAAGGAGAAGATGCCGTTATTGCAACAACTCCGTCCGCTGTCATAAGAACACCCTTTACGGCGGATGTCCCTATATCAAGACCAATAAGATATTTCATAACAATGTCCCTTATATTACAACAGTCTTTATTGAAAGAAGCTTTGCGAAAAATTCAAGCTCTTCCACGGTTGCGCCATAAACGAAGGAGCTGTGGTGTGTTGCACCGTTTTTGCTGAGGTTTTCAAGAAATTTTCCTATATCACTTTCAGGCTTCATCCATCCGCGCATAACAGTTTTCTTTTTAGCTTCTTCCTCACAAACCATTTCGCAGGGAGTTATAAGCATCTGATAGTCATCCTTGTCACGGCTGATATTTACATATACGCCTTTGCCCGCCTTCATGCAGGAATAGCCTGCATAAGGCATAACACCCTTGACATATGCAGAGCCTGTTCTTGCAAGGTATGGCTTTCCTTCGATTATGCGGTAGTTCATTTCGCCCATATGGCTTAAAAACAGCTTGTTTTCCGTCCATACCGGGCAGAAAATTTCAACAAAGCTTGTTTCAGGGTAGCCTTGAAGAAGCGCACCGGTAAATGATGCCGTAAGAGCATCGCCCTCTCCTGCGTATCCTATACCCTTTTCCATAGATTTGCAGGCTTCTGTAAAGGGCATTGTTCCAAGCCCTTCAACATCCAAAAAGTTTACGGAAAATGCATCATACTCTTTTTCCTTTATGGCTTTACGAAGAGCAAGACAGGAAGCCGTGTAGGGCCTATATTCCTCAGTAACAATATTGTCGGCAAAGTCATACACCTTAAGTTCGTTTGCGAGTTCTTCTTCAATTTCCTCTTCTGTTATATCCGAAACTAACCCTGCAAGGTATGTCTTATCCACATTTTCAACGGTTATTCCGAAGCGTTCCTTAAGTTCGGCAGGGTCAACCGCAAAATCGCCCATACCTTTGAAGGCTCCGCCCACAAGACCCACCTTCATTCCTTTAAGCTTTCTTGCCGCAACTGCACTTTTAACAAAGCCTATAACGCGGTCAATGCACTCACCGTCAAGATAGTGGCCTGCGGCAATTGCATAAGGCTTCCCATATCTTTTAAGCATACTGCACATATCCATAACACCGTGTATGCCGTGATTCCAGCTTACTGCGCCTTCGAGAATTGCATCCTGGTCAAACACCTTGGTGGGTGTTGAATCAAATACAATAATCGGAAGATTTGTATTTGCAAGAACCTCAATTGACTCAAGAGAAGGAGAATATGCCGCGTGCCAGGTAACAATAGCATCAACCTTTTCATCCTCAAATCTTTTAACGGTTTCCTTAAATTCGGATTCTATACGGCAAAAATCCGATGTAACGACAGTAAGTCCCTTTTCACGGAAAATTTCGGTTGTATCCTCGTAAAATTTCTGCATAACGGCACGCTTTGCACCGATATCATCATAGAGTTTTATATAAAGCGGCAAATAACCTATTTTCATAATAATCCTCCTTTTAATTAAGCTTTAACAAGCCTTCGTTTATTTTTTCAAGAAGTACGGAAAGCACTTTATCATCCGTGATAACCGGCGGCTTAAGAAGCACCGCAGGCGGGCAGTCCGGTTTATAAAGCTGTGCACTTATATCAACACACATACCGTTCATTATCTTTGTAAATTCCGCCGCTTTTTCCACACTGTTAAAATGTATTGCCGAAAGATGGCCAAGCCCCTCGGGAGGCGGAAGAAGCTCAGGATATTTTTTACTTAATTCAAGAATACCTTTTTCAATTTTTTCGCCCATCTCGTCAATTTCTTTTCCGTTGGCTGAAGCAAATTCCATAGTGATGAGATATGAAAGGCTTGCAAGTTCCTCCTGCCCGTTGGTGACAAGGGCCCCGAACTGATTCAAATTATCCGCAGGTGCAGTTGTCAGAAGCTTACTTGCGGAATATTCACCGCCGGGGAACCCTTTTCCTATCATTACAAAATCAGGCTTTAGACCGTACTTTCTGAAAAGAAACATCCCGTCATACCACATACATGATTGAATTTCGTCAACCATGATAAGAGTGTCTGTTGCTTTGCAAAGCTCGTGAGCTTTCTCTAAATACTCTTTCGTGAGGCGGATTCCAGCATAGTTCATAAGGATTATCTCGTGGATAAAACCTGCTGTCTTATAGCTTCCGCTGTTGTATTTTTTTATCTTTTCTTCAAAATCCGATATATCGTTTTTCTTTACACTTACAACCTTGTATAGCTCGTTCTTTTCGCACTTTTCATAGAACGTTGGCCACATTCCTCTGAATGTCTGTGCCATAATTGTTGTTCCGTGGTAGTTTGCACCAAGCCCTTCCTTGTTGTCTTCCATAACCAAAAATACCGGGATTTTTCCATCATAAAAAGGAGTACCATAGCTTCCATCAAGCTTATAGAAGCGGGACAGCATCATTTTAATACCCGCCTCTCCAGCTAAACTTCCAGTTTCAAGGTTGATTATGCGGTTTAACACGTGAGGCTCTTTTGATGCAAGAATTGCATCAATTTCAGCATCGTTTTTTGCACCGTTTGCAGCCGCAATTATTCTTCTTTCCGCAAGACGGGTTATGTATCCTCTTGTATTGTTGTGGGTTGCATTTAATATACCAAGCTTTCTGGCGTTATTGATAAGCTTATAGCCCGGGAAATTGTGACCCAGCGAAGCGTGATAATGCTCGCTCTTTGCGATTAAGTACGCTTTTCCGTCCTCACCGATTCTGGTACAGCCAAAGCCTCCGATGGGAGCCATATCGGGGTGTGCCGCCTTTCCGAAGGAATCGGTGGGTGCACCTTTTTCGCTGTTTTCAAAACCTTTAAGAAGCTTTTCCCCTGTTTTTTCCGCAAGAGCATCCATTTTTGCTATATAATCATCGGGGAAAAAGTCAACCTTTTCATTTGCAAGAAACTCCGCCTCTTTCTTTTCCATACCGCAGATTTTAGTGGCTACCGAAATTACGGCTTCCATATAGTCAGAGCCTAAAAGATCTTTAAGGGAACGGGATATATTCTTTATCATATTTCTCTGTCCTTTCTAAGCTAAATCGCCAATAAACACTAATTCATTATTTCTATCGTAATTATAGCATTGCAACATCCACTATCCAATAGAATTTTTCCATACTTTTATTGAAAAATGTTAGATTCACTAGGTTTTATAAATAAAAAGGTTCGGAAAATCCGAACCTTTTTTATTATAAATGCATACCGCCGTCTATAATGAGGTCGGTGCCTGTGATGTAACGCCCCGCGTCGCTTGAAAGAAGGAGCGCACCTCCTGCTATATCATAAGATTCTCCCGCATATCCTGCAGGAATTTTTGATAAAACGATATCTCTGTACTTATCGTCGTTTAAGGCATCTTCATTTCTCGGTGTTGCAATTACACCGGGCGCAATGTTGTTTACGGTTATTCCGAAAGGCGCAAGGTGTGATGCTAAATTTGTGACAATATTCATATTGGCGGATTTTGTCGCCGCATAAAACGCCATTTCCTTATGGGGCTTATACTGCTGAACACTGCCTACGGTTATAATTCTTCCCCAGGAATTTTCCTTCATTTTAGGTACATATTTCTGTATGAGCTGAAAAGTGGATTTCACATTGATGTCAAACTGCTTATACATATCCTCTTCTGTAATTTCGTCCCACTTTTTCTTTATCTGAACTGAGGCGTTTAGGATAACGATATCAACATCCCCCGTTGCAGCATAAAGCTTTTCAGCCGCATCTTCTTCAAGCAGATTTACGCATACCGGGTAAGAGTTTTTTATTTCCGAGGAAATATTTTCAGCTTTTTCCTCTGAGCTTCCGCAATGGATGAAAACAGTAGCCCCGTACTTTGATAAGGTTTTTGCAATCGCAAGGCCAATGCCCTGAGTCGAGCCCGTTACAAGGGCTTTTTTACCTTCAAGATTAAACATACTCTGCCTCCTTAAAGTGCCGATTGGGTATCCGTCGGATCGCCGTGCTCTGCAAGATAATATTCCTCTGTCCAGTCAAGGTCACGGTAGGCTGCTGCACGGTCGTCCGTCTTTATAAATTCCATCAGAAGGTCAAGCATTTCCTTTGTCCAGGTGTTTTTGTCAATCTGCGCGGTGGTAAATTTATTCTGACTTATCATTTCAAAGCCGAACATATCCTTAACCTGCGTTTTTGCCGCACCGCCAACAACCTCGGCAACTAAGTGCGACGGAATGAAGAGCACACCGCCACCTGCACCGAATACCACGTCACCGGGAAGGCAGACCGCATTTCCGATTCTTGTAACCGTGTTATAGCCCGTCATAATAAAGTCGCGGATGGGCGTGGGATCGATTCCCCTGTAGTAAACCTGAGTGTTTTCCACCTTTTCCATCTGCTCCGTATCTCGGATTCCGCCCCAGATAACGGCACCGCCGTTTTCGTTTTTCGTTTTGTTCTTAAGGGCGGTGGTTAAATTTCCGCCAAGGAAAGTGCCCTTATAGATTTTATCGTACATATCTATTACAGGGACGTCTAGTTCCATCAAATTGTCTATTACCCACTGATTGTATGTACCCGTCCTTCCCTCTCTTCTTCCGATTTCCTTGGTGTACTCATCAAGGTCGGGGCGGTAGGGACAGTAAATTGCCGTAACCGCACGGCCGATTAATTTTCTTCCGTCGGTGTGGAGGGTTTTGAGCCTTCCCTCAAACTGGCTTTCATAGCCCTTTACGAATATGGGCTTCCACACCTCCTCAAGGGTGAGATTTTTAAGCGCTTTAAGGTATTTTTCTTCAACCTTCGGTCTTCCGTCGGGAAGGCGTTCTCCCTTCCACAATGGCGTTAAAGCGATTATTTCTTCTCTGTCGTTAAAATTCATACTATCAGCTCCATTCTCTGTCGTTTGCCCATTCTTTATCCCACTCTTCCGTACTTTCCCAGGCTTCAGGGTATTTGGGATGCATATGCTCTTTTATAAGCTCTTCGTTTAAGCGTTCAATTCCAAGTCCGGGAGTGTCCGGTACATTTACAAAGCCGTTATGGAATAAGGGATTTTCAATACCGATTGCAAGATCGTTCCACCAGGGAATGTCCACGGAGTGGAATTCAACCGCCCATACGTTCTGGATTGCCGCCGCCACGTGAATTGCCGCCATCATAGCAATGGGGCTTTCCGCCATATGTATCGCCATACCAACGCCGTATTTTTCACACATATCACCAAGCTTCTTGGTCTCTAAAGCACCGCCGATTGAAAGGAGGTCGGGATGTACTAAAGACAGCGCCCCCGCTTCCATTAAGGGGCGGAAGTTTTCGGCAAGATAAATATCCTCACCCGTTGCAAGGGGCACATTGCAGGCATCGGCTATTCTCTTATAGTGATTTGTAAGATGCCAGGGCTGAATATCCTCAAGCCACGCGATGTTATACTTTTCAAGGCGTTTTGCAAACTTTATGCAATCTTCAAGTGCCACGTGGCCGAAGTGGTCAATTGCAAGAGGCACTTCGTAGCCTGCCACCTCTCTTACCTCTTTAACATAGTTTTCAAGGTAGTCAAGTCCCTTTTCGGTGATTCTTATTCCCGTTGCATAGTGAGGAATTGTAAACACCTCATAGTTTTTGCCAAGCATCATATCCATATCAATGGAACCACTCTGATGAAGGATTGCCTTCATTGAATATTTCTTAAAGTCCTCAACCATTCCGAGGGGCGCGTTTATGCATCCCGGCTCATCATACAAAAGCTCCACGCCCAAATCCATCTTAACAATGGAAAAGCCCATATCGATACGTTTTTTTATCGCCATACCCATATCACGGCCGGTGTGCTTTCCGTCAACGTCGGTATCGCCGTAAACCCTTACCTTGTCGCGAAACTTTCCGCCAAGCATCTGCCAGAGCGGAACTCCCCAGGCTTTGCCTGCTAAGTCCCAGAGTGCAATTTCAATTCCCGATACGCCGCCACCCTGACGGGAGGGACCGCCAAACTGCTTTATTCTTCTGAAAAGCTTATCCACATTGCAGGGATTTTCGCCGATAAGACGGCTCTTAAGCATAAGTGCATAGGTTGCGCTTGATGCATCTCTCACTTCGCCGTAGCCCGTAATGCCCTGATTTGTGTAAATCTTTATTAAAGGACAGTGCTTCGGCGCGCCTGTTATGTTGGCAACGCGTATGTCCGTTATTTTAAGCTCCGACGGATTTGAACAGATATTTACGTTTTCTTCCACCATTTCTCTGATGTTCACTTCAATGCCCCCTTGACAATATATCATTTTTTTATTATTATAAAATAAAAATGCGGTAAATTCAACTATTATATTACTTGTTTTATCCACTATTTTACGATTGAGGTTTATTATGAGATTTTCAGAGCACAACCTTACTGACATAAAAGGACGAAGTCTTTTATCCTTTTACCACGCAAAGGCACCCTCCGGCATAAGAGAATTCCGCGAGCATTCCCACACCGAATGCGAAATTGCCCTTTTTGTATCGGGCGAAGGCATTTACTCCGTCCTTGGAAAAAGCTATCCTTTTTCCGTGGGAGATGTTTTTCTTTTTGCGGGAAATGAAGTGCATTACATAACCGAAATATCGGACTCTGCCCCTCTTGACGTAATAGGTATCCAGTTTGAGCCAAAGCTTATATGGGAAAGCGGATATGAAAATCTTCCCCTGCTTAAGCTTTTCACAGACAGAAGCGAAAGCTTTGAAAACAGAATCTCCCGTGACAACGAAAAGACCGAAGAAATAAGGCGTTCGATTTTAGAAATTGAAAAGGAGTTTTCAGAAAAAAAGGAAGGCTTTGAGCTTAAAATTAAAATGCTTTTATTTTCTCTTCTTTTAACATTGCTCCGTGACTTTGGCTATGTAAAGGAAAGTAGCGATTCTGTAAGCCGCGACACATTAAAAAGTCTTTCTGCCGCCACGGACTACATTAATAAAAATCTGTCAACAGAGCTCACCCTCTCTGACATTGCAAAAATATCGAACCTTGCTCCCTCCTATTTTTCAACGGTATTTAAAAAATTCAACGGCGTAACACCTTTTGAATATATCACCATAAAGCGGGTGGAAAAGGCGATTTCTTTAATTAAAAGCGGTGCACCGTCAATACTTTCCGCCGCGGAGGAAGCAGGTTTTCAGAGTTCGTCAAACTTCTACAAGGCGTTTTTCAAGGTCACCGGCAAAAAACCGAAGGATTATATTTAAATTTCTCTTGTATTTTTATACATTTTTTGCTATAATTAATTAAATTACATAAAAGGATGGGGTTATATGGAGCTTTTAAAGGAAAAAATCAGAGATACCGCATTACTTCTTGACGGAGGAATTGTCAAGGTTGATATGTTTTTAAACCATCAGCTTGACACCGCACTTTTATATGAAATGGGAAAGGAATTCAGGAAATTATTTCCCTCAGATAGAATAACAAAAATATTGACAGCCGAGGCATCCGGCATTGCCATCGCCGCAGTGGCGGGATTGCTCTTTAATGTGCCTGTGGTTTTTGCAAAAAAGGGCAACCCGAAAAATATATGTAAGGATGCCTATACCGCAGACGTTTATTCCTATACAAAGCAGGAATCAAAGCAGATAAGAGTATCAAAGGAATATTTATCCGCATCCGATCACGTTTTAATATTAGATGACTTCCTTGCAAACGGACAGGCTGTAAAGGGACTTCTTGAGATTGTAAAGCAGAGCGGTGCTTCTCTTGAAGGCATTGGAATTGCCATTGAAAAGGGCTTCCAGGAAGGCGGAAAATTAATCCGCGATATGGGAATACGCTTAGAATCCCTCGCCATAATCGAAGAAATCAAAGACGGCGAAATTGTTTTCAGATAAGGAAGATTCAAAAACACCTTGAAAGCGTTGCTTTCAAGGTGTTTTTTGTTATGCTCCTAATTTAACATCAAAACCGGAGAAGTATTTTGCAAGTCTTAAAAGGTCGTTTCTTGTAACAACACCATCACCCGTTACGTCTGATGCCATTTCATCAATTTCTACTTCAAAACCCGAAAAATGCTTTGCAAGGCGAAGAAGGTCATTTCTTGTAACCTGTCCGTCACCTGTTACATCGCCGTATAAGGTTTCCCCTATTCTCGGAATAACCACATATTCTCGGCATCCGCATTCATCACAAGTTCTGCTCTTTAAACCTCTTTCTTCCTCAGTTGATTCTTTTTCAACAACATAATCGCAGAAAGTATGTTCTTCGCAAAGCTCATATTCATCTACGGATATAATATCGTCACATATGTCGCAGAGCAATGCCTTGTAGCCCGCATTTTCAGAATCCGCCTGAAGTATTATCTCATAATGCTCTCCGTGACAGGTATGCTTATCCACTACTTCAATGTTATAAGATGCCTTCTTTGTTATTCCGTCTTCTGTCATTTCTACGAAGAGTATTCCGCCTTCCTTTCCGTGAGGAATAACCTCTATGAAACCTGCACCCGTAAATGTAAGAACTCCGTTTTCGTCAAGCGATGCCGTTTCATTGTTACAGGAGAGGCTGAAAGCTTCTTCTGCTGACATAAGGGAAATTTCTCCTGCCACAGGTTCTATCCAGGCTTTGAATTCCGTTTTTCCTGAAGCAGACTGCGCTGCAAATGTGGCAATTTCTTCTTCCACAGCTTTAATGTACCTTACAGCATCTTCATATCCCGTTGGATCGTCCTCTGCGCCGAGAATATTAACATACCACGGCACATCCACTTCACCCATTCCGGCTATAACAAGATTGTATAAGTATTTACCCACATTTTCAATACCGAAATATTGCGTCTTCAGACTATTATCAATTTCTACAGAATATGGAATTTGCGCTGTAGAACCCCCAAGTTTGGAAACAACAACATTTTCCAGTGCAAAACGGACAGGAATAGCCATTATAGCTGTTTTCACCGACTCATATATGTCAAATTTTCCAGGTTTTTCTTCTTCTCTTGTACACTCATCAATAATTATCTCTACCGCATATGCCAAAGCTTCTATTGCATCCGTAGAATACATAAATATATCAGCATCATCTCCTGCCAGATCTACAAATATATCATAATATTCCGAACCTTTAAGTTTATTTGCTATCTTAACCGCCTTTTCATCCCCTATATTGAATTTTGTGAACAATTTTGACAAATTAACACTTAATTTTTGATAAGCTCTGTATTTTTCCAAATCAGTAAACTCTAAGTCTTTTATTACTGCATCTATATTTTTGCCGACCTTATCCAAAGTTTTTCCTATTGTTCCTATAAGATTAGCTCCGACAGAGAAGCACTCATAAGCTTTAAGGAGGTTTTCTATACCGTCAACCAAGTTGCATAACTGTTTCAAATTATATTCAATGAGTTCAGATTGGAACATAATATTGGTTGTCAATTCAATCACCATTTTATCTCCGGGGTTAAATACATCAGTTTTTATTGTTCCCAATGTGCCGGTATCAACATACACCTCGTTTTCTACACTTCCGTCAGAATATGTTGTAACCCTGCATTGTTTAAGGCCGGTTATGGCATGACTTAAATTATAAATAGGTTTATGTGATACATTTTCAAGAGTTATTGTTATAGTGTAATCCTCATTATAGAACGTAGAACCGGGGGCTGCAATCGTCATATGCAAAGCCTCTCCTGCGTAAACTTTTATAGGAGCCTTAGCCTCATATTCATAATGGAATTCTTCTTCAAAGGGCATCAGTTTTCCGTCAAGCGTCGCCGAAATGTTATAGCTTCCAGGCTCGTCTCCGCGTAAATACCAATGGAGAGATCTCGTTCCGCCCGGTTCAATATAATCTATCGTCTGGCAAGACTGTTGCTTGCCGATTTCGGCTTTCATCGTTGCCAGAGAAAGGCCTTCCGGTATTTTAAGTTCCGCAAAGCAATCTTCGACTGTATCAGTAAGAGAATTGTTGTATACTAACATTTCAACATCGTACATTTCCTTGAGCCATCTTGCTTCACCATAAATAATCAAGAAGAAATGTTCAGATACAGGATAAACGGTAACGTTTGTTCCGTCAGACAAAGTTTTGGTTATTTCATGCACTCCGTCTTCTTCTTCTTCTTCTTCTTCTTCTTCTTCTTCTTCTTCTCCTTCTCCAACATATATCCATCTTCCGTAAACGTATTCCATATGTTCTTCAATATGTTTAGAGTAAATTCTCTTAGTATAATTTTTGTCTTCATACCATCCGTCAAATACATAATCTCTGTTTATTCTTACAGGTCTGTAATCTAAAATTTTTGTTTCGCCATAGGATGCCTCAACTATTTCACACCAATCATGCCAAGGAGGTCCTCCAACACAGTAGTGAAGATTATATCCAAGTTCTCCGCCTGAGCCTTCTGATCCTCCTCCATCAGAACTATCACCTGTTGTAAACTTAATGCATTTTCCTTCTGCATTAAAGTATGCAATAAGGCTCATCCAGTCCACTTCAGGTTTGAATGTCAATTTAATTTCATATTTATATACATGCTGGTTTCCCGGAGCGGTCGTGTCAATTCCTGCCTTTTTAATTTCTTCCATTGTCATTTCATGATGATTGATTTCTGCGTTAACCAAAGGCTTTTCGCTCAGACCAATCAAAGGAATGTCCTGTTCTCCGGATTTTACCGTTATTATTATATTTCTCGTAAGGCAATTTTCAGCAAATACAGATACCCTGTGCTTTCCTACCGGAATAACGACAGAAGCTTTTCCGTTTTCATCTGTTGTAACAATATCCTCTCCGTCTGTTTCCGTACTTATAAATAGATTTGCATTCGGGATTGCTTCAAGAGTTTCCGCATTAACAACTGTAAAGTTAGCAATACCATAATTTAAGTTTTCTGAAATATCAACCTCTGTTTTAGGAATTTCTTCAGTTTCAGTTTTGTCACACTTAGAACATTCTCTTATTTTCCAACCATCGGCAAAAATGGTTGCCTCTTTGCCGATTTCCCAATCTGTAAATTCATGTCCGGTTTCGGGAGTTACCGTTACATCTGACTTTTCACTACATCTCGAACAGTGATGTGATTTCGAACCTTCTTCCGTACAGGTAGATTCAACATCTACTGTCCAATCTTCGGAAAAGTCGTGTCCGAGGGAAGGAAGAACATTGGTTCCTTCATGTCCACAGTCTGTTCTCTTACAGGAGCGATACTCAAGCCCCGTCTTAGTGCAGGTGGGTTCGGTGCGTACCTGCCATGCTGTGTAATCATGACCAAGGGAAGGAATTTCAGTAACGTCAGACTTCTCCGTACAACGCGAACAGTGGTGGGATTTCGAACCTGCTCTTTCACAGGTGGGTTCTACATCAATCGTCCATTCGCTTGCAAAATCATGTCCGAGGGAAGGAAGAACATTGGTTTCTTCATGTCCGCAGTCTGTTCTCTTACAGGTGCGATATTCAAGACCTGTTTTCGTGCAGGTAGGTTCGGTGCGTACCTGCCATGCTGTGTAATCATGACCATGTGCCGGA
>JAZSAR010000015.1:0-5676 GCA_045601965.1 Clostridia bacterium | reverse complement strand
GTAACTCCACCATTTGAGTCGTTCTTTCTTATAACCTTGAAATAATCACCTATTCTGAGCCATTTAAGTTCATTTTCAAGTGAATCCTCTAAATGTGAATCACACAAAAAACTTATATATGGATAGCTTTGTCCGTTAATTACTCTTTCCGTTCCCGAAGAAAAGCTATGCCTGGTTAATGAATCACTACTATACTTTCCCGCGGTTTCTGTCCTTTTCCCCTCTAAGCTTCCCCACGAGTCCATAACGTATATCCACTTTGTTTGCATAGCGTGCCTCTCTGTTGTGGCTCCAATCACCCATTTTCCCTGGGAATTGTACTGGAAATAGGAATAAGGTTCTGCTTCACCCACGGCATACACATCACCGTCTTTTATTTCCGTACTTGTCTCCATAGCTTCATTCAGCGCTTCAAGACTTGTATAATGCACTATCTCCTCCGCATTCAGATTTACCGCCTCATCATGCCACAGAGAAAAATACATCTTGTCGGGGAATATACATATGTACTTGTTTATAACGGCAAAGGTCTTCTCCGATGCTTCCACAGAAAACTTTGCCTCCCCGTCATAGTAAAACCACGCATCGCCTCCCTTGCCTAAAGGGAGGGGGACCGCTTCAGCGGTGGAGGGATTTTCTTTCTCCGCATTCTCACTACACCAAAATAGCTTATCCGCACTTCCTATGCCGTAAACTGCTTTATCTTCGCCAAAGGTATCAAAGGGCAAAAGCTGCCTCTTCTTTCTCACCGAAAGCGAAGGATAGTCATCCATTGCCATATTCACCATATCATATATGTCGCCGTCCCTTGCTCCTTCAGAGTGGCGCATACCCTTAAAGGTCCATTCGTGCTCCTCGTACTTATTCAAATTACTCCTCGCCGGAGGTAACATCTGCATCCGCCATCACTCCTTCACTCACAGCCTCCCTTGTGTAAAGGGAGGTGTCGGCTTGCCCGACGGAGGGATTGCTATTTCCCGCCATCATGTTGCTTTTACTCCAATCGTATAGCCAGTCGTATATTATTCTTATCTTTTCATCCGCACTTGCCCCTTCCGGAAGCCTCGGTAAATCTCTCATTTTCCTTCCTCCTTCGGATTCGGAAACGTAAAAGCTTTTAAGCTTTTCCGCTCCACAGTACAATCGGCTAAAATCCTATTCGGATTTTTATACGCCGTCAGACTTTGTTCCGTAAATTTCTCTGTTGAAATTTACTCCACCACCTCAATCTTCACATTCAGGTCCTGCTTATTCTTAGCATCCATATCAACCTTAACCTCTCTCTTCCAGCCGTAATGACACTCTAATCTAAGCGTTGCGCCCCTTACTGTTTTTGGATCGTCAAGTTTTTTATCTTCATTAGCCTCCATGCGCCCCCGCGCGTACGTTATGACGTCCAAAAATTTCTCGTCTTTTTCATAGTTGTTAAAAGTCTGTTTACTTATCCCAAGATAAAGACATAAATCTGCTATCGTTGGCTGAACCACAAACTCTTTATATTTAATTTTCTTCCCGGCGTCGTTTAATATATCTCTTTCTTTGTAAACCGTATGCCCGTACTCGTCTTTCTTTCCCGTGTCATACTTCTCTTTTGCCGTCACCGTGCGGGAAATCGAGTCAAAATAGGCATCTATTGCCTTGGCAAGTCCCGCCGCCGTATATTTCTTCTCCCTGCTCACTTTCCCGCCTCCTCCCACTTAAAAACAAAAAAAGAGCACCAAAACAGAATAAGCACTATGGCTTATTTCTATCTTGGAGCTCTTTTTGGCTCTCTAATTTTTATATATTATACCACAAATCCCGAAAAACGTCAAAGCCTGATTAAAAATAAACCGCCAGATGCTTGCACCGCGGGCATTTTATTGTCACAACATCGTTGTATTTTCGCCGCTCCCGCTCAAAGAGAAGCTTTCCGCAGCTCTTGCATCTGACCTGTTCAACCGCTCCGGTGCCTATAAATTCCGGACACTTTTTCACACAGAAGCTTGCTGTGTCCTTTTCACGATTATGTATTATAGCCTTATCCGCCTTCCAACCCTTAACCGGCCTGCCCTCTTTAATCCACGGGCAAGAATAGTTCTTGCACTGCCAGCAGAGACTCTGCTTTCCCGTTGCTTTACTTCCCACATCACTCACGCTCCTTTTCTCCAAGATAATCCATAATCACATCCGCCGCACTGCTCCAACCCCGACACACTACCGCCTTATATCCTTCTTCCGAAAGGGCAGAAAGCCACCACTCCTGCTCCGCTGTAGCTTTGTTCCGCCCCGCCTTAAGCTCTATGTATAGTCCGTGGTAATTTCCGCGGGCAACAGGCAGACAGATGTCAGGCACTCCCGCCTTAACACCCTCTGCCTTAAGCTTACCCGCAACCGCCGCACTTCTCTGACCGCCGTTGGGAACGTGGTACATCAGCCTGAGACAGGGATACCTCCCGCTAAGTGCCTCGACCCAGCAGAATAACGCCTCCTGCTCCTCACTCTCATACGGCTCTGTCCTGATTGCCTTCCCTCCGGCATTTCTCCTTTCACATTTCTCATTTTGCACTTTGCATTCTGTATTTTGCATTTTCTCTTCCGCCTGCCGGCGATACCTTTCCGGAAGCTCTGCTAAATCATATCCCACTTCCCTCACGCTCCTTTTCATATCCTCAAAGCAAATTTGCAAAATAAATTTCACTCTTTGCTTTTTCGCTCTTAAACTTTACTCATTTACAAGGCTTTAAAAACTCCTCCTTAAATTCGCCGAGCCTCCCTTGCCTAAAGGGAGGGGGACCGCTTCAGCGGTGGTGGGATTCTCTCTTATATACTTAAACCACATATACCCGTACCGTGTCACCTTGCACTCAACTAACTTATATCCCTTGGGCGCCTTCGGGGGCTTCGCCTCGGAATACTCCCTCTTAATCTCCTTCGGTTCCTCGCTCTCAGGATGACGGACATTCCTCGAAGCCTTATACCTGTGCCCACCAAACTCTACCTTCCAATGGTCAAATAAATAATTCGCAAGCCCGGTGTAGTCCTGCCCGTAGTCAACGCCATCATACTTGTTATGCTCTCGCAGGTGCTCAATGCGGCATATCTCGCCATAGGGCCATTGCTTAATTATGTACTTTTCCGGAATCCCGTCGGATATCATATGCAGGTGATAACGGTCTGTCACCGCTCCACGGCCGATATAAATGTTAATCTTCGCATCGGGGTACTTATAAAGGAGACGTCTGTAAAACCTGTCACGGACCGTTTTCGCTTCCTTATATGTATGTATCTCGTTTTCTGTGTCAAACGTTAATGTCGAATATAAGCTCTCGGGAGAATAGTTTTCATTGATGAGACGCGCGTGGCGACGCCTTGAAATCCCGTCCTTGTGAGCTTGTCTCTCCGCCTCATCCTTAAAGCGGAGACGAGGCAGCGCCGTTTTGACGCTCCCTCGTGATGATATAGAATATATTTCCTGTTCTAAAACATTCCCTGCGAATGTTCTTTTTTTAACTCTTCGCATACCCTTCTCCTCGTTTTTTATCCAGCCAAACTCTCCACATAACACCAACTCTGTGGCGGTCTTGTAATTCGTAAATTTTTCAATCCGCATTCTTCAAGCTCTTCTATGCTTTCTCCTTCCAAAAACGAAATAAACTTACGAAACTCGCTTAACTCCTTCGGCTTGTCATAGATCACAAGATTTGATATGTGCCAGCCGTGAAGAATTTCATCTTTTCCGTATTTATGTAGCTGATCGTAAGATAAACAAGTTTCATTCAATTCTTCCGATGTCATAAAATACTTTTTTGTTTGTGGATCAATATCCCATTCGTTTATGTAGTCACACACAAACTCTCCAATAACTTTACCATCAAGCCGTTCTTTCCTCAAAAAATCAAACCATCCGTGTTTGTCTTTGGTGCAATAGATGTAGCACTTAAAAGGCACATCAAGCTTCGGCTTTGTTTTCCTTACTTCAACCAGCTTTTTGAACCGGGCGATAAGCTCGCACCACTTTGGCTGTATGCTTATTAAAACCGCTTTCATTTCTCAAACCTTTCCCAACAACTTAACCTTTGAGCTTTTCTTTCTCGTCACTTCCGCCACATCGGTGAAATTAAGCACCGCACTGCTTCCGTCGTCAAGCGAAATCGTAACTCTTCTGAATCCGCCGTCCATGCAGGCACGAAGATTTGCCTTAAGCCTTTCAACAGTTTCTTCACTCACAGGGGAAAAGCCGTATTCCTCGCACCTCTCGCCAAAAAGCTCCTCTATTCTCTCAAAGCCGCTTTCCAGACTCTGCTCCTTCATTCTCCAGTCAAGTGCTTCCTTGCACCTGCAAAGCTTCTTCGCTCCAATTTCTGCCCTGTCCCATATGTCGCCACTACCCTCGTGCCATCCTTCTTATAACATCACTTTCCGGAACATCGGCAAATTCGCTGCCTTTAACTCCCGCAAAAACAATGGTACCTAAAAAGTCAATACCGAAAAGCGTCATATTGTAGGGTAAATTGCGAAGTCGCCCTTCTTCATTGCAAATAATCACCAAATCCGTCGCAACCGTAACGGTCTCTATATCACCGCCAACCAACTGCTGAAGACTCTGAAGCTCGTTTCTCACAGTTCTCACTTCGGGAGCCTTCCCCGGAACCTTAACAATAACTTTTATCTTCATTTCTTCTTCACTTTCCCTTTCAGCACTTTAATAATCTGCTGTAAAATCTTAATCTTCTCCCTAAGCGACTTGTTTTCTGCGCTGAGCTTCCTGTTTTCTTCCATAAGCTCCCCGCACACCGCCTCAGGCGTATCATATCCGGTTAACATTATTCCGCTTCCTTTCCGAAATATTTTTCCATATTTCGGTTACTTTCCGTCTGAACACAGAAAGCACTATCCGTGCTTTTTCTCCTCTGTTCAGACTTTGTTTCGCAAATTGTTTTGTTACAATTTGCTGCACTAAAATAATCCATAACAACTATGTATGTAAGAAATACCAGCACCGGGACTAAAACCTCACCGCCATAAGCTGTGTTGCCACGTTCCATTATAGCGAACTCTCTGCAAGGAATGTAAACCGCCACAGCCAAAACCACCATAAGTATAAAACCTAATATCTTCTTCATTTTCATCCACCTTTCTCCAAAAATGCCTTTGCACTTTCTTCATCCGCAAAAAGCTTGTCCGCTCCTAAGTACTCAATCCGCTTAACGTCGCCCTGCACTCTCTGACAGATACACGAAAAATTTCCCAGCTCGTCAAGCTTGTATCCCACCACAACCCAGTCAGTTATAATGTTGGTTTGTTCTCCTCTACCATTCTGATATGAATACACCGCCTGAAAAACTTTCTGCCCAACATAAAACGGTATGTCAAGAGTGATTCTCATTTGCCAATCACCTTAACCTCTGTGCCAATTTCTTCCGCCGTAAATGTAAAACTGATATTGGGAATTATAAATGCGCTCGCATCGGGAGGCGTTATCCTCTTGCAGACATATGCCGCCTCGCAAACTTCAAAGCGTGTTCCGCCCTTATCTTCAACTATGTATCCCTTCTCGGGAAAATCACCCTTCGGAAACAGCGGCACTACACCGCTATCATCCTGAGCGCCCACGCTGTCATTCTGAGCCTTCAGGCGAAGAATCTCCGCGCTCATTTCAAAAATACCCTCTGCAATATACTGCTGCTCCGGAAC
>JAZSAR010000014.1:0-10485 GCA_045601965.1 Clostridia bacterium | reverse complement strand
TTCAGAAATTGAGCCTGCGGCTGCCTGCCCCCACTCTCCCGACAACGTTAAAAAGCTTTCCGAAATCGGTGAAATGAAGGCGGGAAACGAGATCGCTCTGCGCATTGACCAGACGCTGACTCAGGACGCCACGGGAACAATGGCATACCTTGAGTTTGAAACGATGGGTATCGACAGGGTACGTACCGAGCGCTCGGTTGCATACATCGACCACAACACCCTTCAGAGCGGTTTTGAAAATGCGGACGACCACCGTTTCATCGGCTCAATCGCAAAGAAGCACGGCATATATTTCTCCCGTCCCGGCAACGGAATCTGCCATCAGGTTCATCTGGAGCGTTTCGGCATTCCCGGAAAAACCTTAATCGGCTCTGACTCCCACACACCCACGGGCGGAGGACTTGGTATGATTGCCATCGGCGCAGGCGGACTTGACGTTGCTGTTGCTATGGGCGGCGGTGCTTATTATATCACCTATCCCAAAATTGTAAACGTAAAGCTTACGGGTTCGCTTTCTCCCTGGTGTGCGGCAAAGGACGTAATACTTGAAGTGCTTCGCCGTCTTTCCGTTAAGGGCGGTGTAGGAAAGGTTATTGAATACACAGGATGCGGCGTTGCAACCTTATCTGTTCCCGAGCGCGCAACCATCACTAATATGGGTGCTGAGCTTGGCGCTACAACTTCGATTTTCCCCTCTGATGAGGTTACAAAGGAATTCTTAAAGGCACAAAAGAGAGAGGAAGTATGGACGCCCCTTTCAGCTGATGAGGATGCAGTATATGACGAAGTGGTTGAAATCAATCTTTCAGAAATTGAGCCTGCGGCTGCCTGCCCCCACTCTCCCGACAACGTTAAAAAGCTTTCCGAAATCGGTGAAATGAAGATAGACCAGGTTTGCATAGGCTCCTGCACCAACTCCTCACTTCTTGATATGATGAAGGTTGCATACATATTAAAGGGTAAGACCGTACATCCCGATGTTTCCCTTTCAATTGCTCCCGGTTCTAAGCAGGTTTTAACAATGCTTGCAGAAAACGGTGCACTTTCAGATATGATAGCAGCAGGTGCAAGAATCTTAGAGAGTGACTGCGGCCCCTGCATCGGTATGGGGCAGTCCCCCAACTCCGGTGGTATCTCCCTTCGTACCTTCAACCGTAACTTCGAAGGAAGAAGCGGAACAAAGGACGGACAGATTTATCTTGTATCCCCCGAAGTTGCGGCTCTTTCCGCAATCACAGGTGTTCTTAAAGATCCAAGAACCTTAGGCGATATGCCCGAATTTAATCTTCCCGAGGAATTTTTAATCAATGACAATATGGTTGAGCCTCCCGCACCGGCTACTGATATGGACTCTGTCGAAATCCTCCGCGGTCCCAACATAAAGCCCTTCCCCAAGACCAGTCCCTTAAAGGATGAAATAAACTGTGCTTGCTCCCTTAAGGTTGGAGACAACATCACAACAGACCACATAATGCCTGCAGGCGCAAAGATACTTCCCCTTCGTTCAAATATTCCCGCAATTTCAAAGCATTGCTTCACAGTTTGTGATGCATCCTTCCCCGAAAGAGCGGAAGCCCTTGGCGAAAGCATCATCGTCGGCGGTGCAAACTATGGTCAGGGCTCAAGCCGTGAGCACGCCGCACTTGCTCCCTTACATCTCGGCGTAAAGGCAGTTATCACAAAATCCTTTGCGAGAATTCACCGCTCAAACCTCATAAATGCAGGTATTCTTCCCTGCACCTTCAAAAACGAAGCGGACTATGACAAGATAAAAGAGGGCGATTCCCTTTCAATCAAAAACCTTATCGCTTCTGTTAAGGAAGGCAAGGATTTAATTCTTGAAAACAAAACAAAGGGCGAAAGCTATACCCTTTCATTGGAGCTTTCCGACCGTGCAAAGGCAATTATCTTGGCCGGCGGATTACTCTCCTACACCAAAGAAAACTTTTAAGGAGGCTCATTATGACAAAGATTAAAATGACTACACCCCTGGTTGAAATGGACGGCGACGAAATGACCAGAGTAATCTGGCAGATGATAAAGGATATTTTAATTTACCCCTACGTTGACTTAAAGTCGGAATATTACGACCTCGGTCTTCCCTACAGAAACGAGACAAACGATCAGGTTACAATAGACTCTGCTGAAGCAACAAAGAAATACGGTGTTGCCGTAAAGTGTGCCACAATCACACCCAATGCTGCAAGAATGCCGGAGTACAACTTAAAGGAAATGTGGAAGTCACCCAACGGTACAATCCGTGCAATTTTAGACGGCACCGTTTTCCGTACCCCCATAATGGTCAAGGGTATCACCCCCAACATCCCCACCTGGACAAAGCCCATCACCATCGCCCGTCACGCTTACGGAGATGTGTATAAGAATACTGAAATGCAGGTTAAAGAAGGATGCGATGCTTATCTTGTTACCGTTGATAAGGACGGAAATGAAACAAGAGAAAAGATTCATTCCTTCAAGGATACCGACGGTATCATCCAGGGTATGCATAACACAGATAAGTCTATTTCGAGCTTTGCAAGAAGCTGCTTTAACTTTGCCCTTGATATGAAAAAGGATTTGTGGTTTGCCACAAAGGACACCATTTCCAAAAAGTATGACCACCGTTTCAAGGACATTTTCGCTGATATTTACGATTCCGAATATAAGGAAAAGTTTGAAGAGGCAGGAATCGAATATTTCTATACCCTTATAGACGATGCGGTAGCACGTGTTATCCGCTCTGAGGGCGGCTACATCTGGGCGTGCAAAAACTATGACGGTGATGTTATGAGCGATATGGTTGCAACAGCTTATGGAAGCCTTGCCATGATGACTTCCGTCCTCGTTTCCCCCGACGGTGTTTACGAATACGAAGCCGCTCACGGCACCGTTCAGAGACACTATTACAAGCACTTAAAAGGCGAAGCAACATCAACCAACAGTGTTGCAACCCTCTTTGCGTGGACAGGCGCTCTCCGCAAGCGCGGTGAGCTTGATAACCTGCCTGAGCTTATGGCATTTGCTGACAAGCTTGAAAAGGCAACAATTGACACCATTGAAGAGGGCGTTATGACAGGTGACTTATATCTCTTATCAAGCCTTTCCGAAAAGAAAAAGGTAGGAACAGAAGAGTTCTTAATCGAAGTAAACGAACGACTTAAAAAGATGATGTGATGAACTTGACGAAAACGCTTAAATAAAGATAAAAAAGAAATCTGCTTTGTTTACAAGCTTAAAAGAACAACTTCTGATTAAAAAGGCATTACCGCTAATTACGGTAATGCCTTTTTTAAGTTTATTTTTCTATATACCAATCACTGTGATAAAACCTCTTTCTCGGTTTCTATCTACAAGTATACACCCTATTAACCTCGCTTTTTAATTACCTTTGCAGGATTTCCCACGGCAACTGAATAAGGAGGTATGCTTTTCACCACTACACTTCCTGCACCTACCACACTCCCCTCGCCTATATTACCTGAGTACATTATATCAACACCCATGCCAATGTAGGAATCTCTTCCGATTGTAACTTTTTCAGAGTGTCCGCCCTGGGTTATTATATTTCTTTCAGGATCGTCAAAAATATGGGAATAAGGCGTTAATGTGATATTCTGGGCAAGGAGCACATTATCCCCTATTTCAAGTCCCTTATGACCGAAGAGAGTGGTTCCCGTGCCGATATAAACCTTATCTTCTATCTTTATGTAGCCTGTGTCTGCACTTTCGGTATCAAGATAAACTCTTTCGTTTAACCACACGCCGTTACCGAGAGTTATGCCGCCCTCTCCACGAGCAATTAGTGTGACATCGTCGCATATTCTCACATTGTCTCCAAGGCTTATATACTCGGGATTTACAAACTTAACACCCTTACCTATCTGAACATTTTCTCCCATATGCTTTAATTTGGTTTTGTAATAATCGTTCCTTACTTTTGCCGCATATTCCGAGTCATCGTTTAAGAACACCGTTTTATAAAAGCTTTCCCTTGCCTCATCGTTCATTTTTTCAAAAGCTTCTGTAAAAAATTTTTCCATAAAAATCACCTTACTTCCCAAGCCATTTGTTTCTTACTTTTTCATATACTTCATCAGGGATGTCGGGAGTTCCCTTTGAATACACAGGGATAAGCATGTCTCCTGCAACAGATTTATCTGTGCAGGTTGTATCATTACGCCATTTTTCTCTTTCTGCTTTATCTCTTAAATTCGGAATTTCCACAGGTATTCCGCCCTTTAACACGCTTCTGTATGCAAACATACCGGGAAGAAACATATCAAGTGCTTCATAAACTCCGATTATATCAGCTTCGGGATTTCCGAGGATTTTTTCAGTGAAATGATACATTGAATAAAAGTCAGAACCTCCGTGACCATATCCACCTGCCTGGGAGACAGTTTCAGGCTTATAACACTCAAGCTTTTTAGTTTCATATGCCCCTGATTCTTCATCAATATTTATATAAATTGTTGAAACATCGCCGTTTTCTGCATCTTCTCTTGCGCTTTCTGCCCTTCCCTTCGAACCGTAAACCGTGTACCAGATAGAGTCTTTATACAAGTCTCCGTGTATACTCTTTACAATTCCGCCGTTTTCAAGCTCTATCATTTCGATACCGAAAAGACCGCTTTTCGCACCATTTCGCACCTTTCTTTCAATTAAGGGACTTTCATAACCCGTTACCTTAACGGGACGAAGACCTGTTATGTGGATAAGCGGACCTATTGAATGTGTGCAATAGAAGTTTGCATACATATTGTTTCTCCAATGGTCTCTTTCGCCGTAGGTTATCTTGTCCCAGATAGGCTCACAGTTGTGTATATATTCACCCTCGCCGTATTCAAATTCTCCGAGAGTTCCGTTTCTGTAGAGTCTTCTCATTTCGTAAGGTGCAGGCATATAGCAGTAGTTTTCACCGTAGGCATAAATCATACCTGTTTCTTCAACAGCTTCAATAAGTTCCACCGCTTCCTTCATTGTCTGAACGGGAAGCACCTCGGAAAATACGTGCTTTCCTGCCCTCATACACTTTATGGCAAAGGGAGCGTGTTCATTTGCATAGTTTGCAAGAACAACTGCGTCCATATCGTGCTTTATAAATTCATCAAAGCTTTCGTATGATGCAATATTCTTATCCTTATATTTATCGCATATCCCTTTAGCTCTTCCTTCCATTTTATCGCATATAGCAACTATCTCGGCATTATCTGCCTCCGCAGAATATTTAATCATACTTTCTCCACGGAAAGCTCCCATTACACCTATTCTGACTTTTTTCATATTCTCACCTCATTAGCTATATTAGCATAAATTAAAATAATAAATCAATAGAAAAAATCTATTTAAATATAGGTAATAGTTAGAAAAAGCACCGCCGAACGGCAGTGCTTTTTCTTTTATTTTTTAACGTATCCGAGTGCTACCATTTTATCATAAAGAATCTCGCTTAAAGCGTCATAGCCGCGATCATTAAAGTGGCCACGGTTGTTTTTGCCTCTCAGGAAATCAAGTGGAATTCTCTCAAGGTCAAAATCGGTTTCGTTTTTATCATTCTTGATAACTTCCCATCGCTTTATAATTTCCTCTGAAAGCATAACCTCTCTTATGACAATACACTTATCACCGAATGCTTCCTTATATGCTTCTTCGTAAGGAAGGAGCTCTTCCTTTGTGCCCTCAACGGGCGTTATTACAATGTAGCTGTCCTTACAGCCGGAGGATGCTATCATATCCTTTAAGATAGCAACAAGCTCCTCGGGGCTTTCTCTGTGAAGGGCTGTATTTCCAAGAGTGAATATTCCGATATTTGCAGAAGTTCCTGCCGCTGCAGTTTCTATTTTAGTACCCTTCTTGACAGTTACCTCACTACCCGAGCTTCTTATAAATCGTACTCCGCGAAGCTTTCTGGGCGATACAGTATAGTCAACATCAAAAGCAAGTATACCTGAAATTCCGTCAATAGTGCACTTATTCCATCCGCCAAGACCGCTTCTCGGAACGATTTCACGTCCGTCTGAAAGAGCAATCTTGATGGGTGTTCCGCCGCTTGCGGAAAGCTTTACATCCTCAGTAAGCACAATATCATATGCGCCCTGACGTGCCGCAACGGTTAATGCATTTTCGTTTTCACCGCCGAACGCGTTAACCTTGATACCGCCGGTTAACTGATAAAGCCTCTTGTCAAGAGTCTGGGTTACAGCGCCCGCAGATGCGGCAACACCGTCACCCCAGATGCCTATGCTCTTTTTATACTTTATCTTTACCTGTCTTTTATCTCCGTCCCACTCTACCTCAGAGCCCATAGCCTCAGAAATAAAGCGGATTGGCACCATTGTGGAATTATTGATGATTCTCGGTGGTGAGTCAAGAATATTTATTCTACCGTTTACCGTTGCACGGTTGGAATCGATTTTAAGCTCGATATCCATTTCATTGCCGGAAATGCCTACCATACGTTCTTCAGCATCCCAGGAAACCCTTGCGCCCAGTGCTTCCGATACAAATCTCACAGGCACAAGCGTTCTTCCGTCAACAATTGCGGCGGGGCTTATTAGCTTAACTTCATTTCCGTCGTTATCAGCAACCTCGGAATCAATCGTAAGAGTAATTATTCCGCCCGTCTTTTCATTGAACTTAAGGTATTCTTCAACATTTATTGCGAAAGCTTCTTCTCCCTTTATGATTTCAAGCTCGGCTCCTGTTCCGTGGCTGTTTCCAAGAGTTTTTGTCATTCTGTAGCAGATTGACTTAAGCTTTACATCATCAAAGGATATAGTCTGCTTACTCCTGTCTGAATAATTATTTCCGTAATTATATTTACCTTCTCCAAGAAGCACATATCTGAATCCGTCGGCTGAGCCGTAAACCTCTGCCGCGTCAACGATACCCGTTGTTCCCGCAGGACGGGGTGTATAACGAACCCCCGAGATTGTAACCTCCTCCGGGAAGGTGATAAATACATCGTAGGGCGCATCGGACTGCTCGACAACTGTTGACCCCTCCGCTCTGTACCAGGAGTGCCATCTTGTGTCGGGATTTCTGTCAAAGAACAAAGCAAGATTAGAAGCTCCCGTTGCAGAGTTTGATTCAATAACCCAATTATCATTATAAGGAATTGTATCCGCCTCAGGTGTTCCCTTCGGGTTTGCGGGAGTCGCTTTTACATTGGGCACAGAAAGAGTCACAGGCTCTTTTGTTTCGACATTGACGGGTGTAAGCTCTCCCGATGATTTGCCCTTTAAAATTTCAAGCTCGGCACCGGTTGCATAACCGCCGGCACCTCCTGTAATTCTTACAAGAAGAACCTTTATTTCAGCTTCATCAAAGGCTGTTTTTTTAACGCTTCTGTCTGTTCCGCTTGTAAAAGAATATACATCCGAGGCAAGCTTTTTAAAGTTTTCTCCGTCCTTACTTCCGAAAACTTCGATATGGGATATACGTCCTGAATTGCTGTCCTGTCTCGGAGTATAACGTATACCGGATACCCATTTTGCATAGGGAAATTCCACGGTAATTTCAAGGGGCATTTCATCCCTTTTTGTTATTTCCTTTTTTTCTCCGTCATAATAGTACCAGCTGTGCCAGTAGGTGGATTTATCACGGTCAAAAAGGTTGTTTATTCCACTGTTTCCAAAGGAAGAGCTTGCCGTAATTTTCCAGTTTGTGCTGTATTCATAAGCATCTCTTGCCACCTCGCCCTTTGGCTTCATACCGTCAACGGAGGCGGCATGCTCCTTTGAGACAAAGGTATTTTTTGTTTCGTCGTCGTCCTTGTCCTCAGGACTGCTTTTTATAAACTTAAGCTCCGCACCGGTGCCGTAGTTTGCATGGCCGTCGGTTATCACAAACTTAAAAGCTTTTGCCGTTACCTTATCAAACAAGGTGGTTTTTTCTTTTCTGTCATTCACATCTTCGCCGTAAAAATCGTCCTTGATGTGTGTGAAATTTACACCGTCGGCAGAATAGTAAAGCGAAACTCTTTTCGCAACTCCCGCACTGCTGTTGTCGTTATTTATCACCTGTCTGGGAAGATAGCGGATTCCCGCAATATTTTTAGGTTCAGGGAATGTAACGACAATTTCAAAAGGCGGTTTATCCTGGCTTGTAATCTGGCCGTCTTTCACCACATAAGCAGAATGCCAATATGAATTTATATTGCCGTCAATTAAATTTCTTATTGTACTGCCTCTGTCCGAGTTAACCTCAATTTTCCACAAAGATGAAGGTGCATATTCATCGGTTGCCGCCGTAACCGCGCTTACCAAAGACAAGGAGAGAAGCGCTATTAACATTAATGATATTATTTTTTTCATAAAACCTCTCCTTTCTTATTTTTTAACCGTTACGGGATTTGTGGTAAGTGTTCCGCTTTTCACACCCGGATTGTCGCTTGTCTTCATTCCCGAAACAACAGCATAGTATGTTCCGCTTTCCGAAGGAGTAAAGCTCATTCCGTAAGCACCTATAACTTCCGATGACGTCTTTTTATCCTCGCTCATCTTATACCACTTGAAGCCGGATGCAATTCCGCGAAGCTCAACCACCAGTGTGCCGTTTTCTTCTTTTAACGTAGCACCCATTAAGTTGCTTTCGTCAAAAAGGCTCTTGACATTATTGCTTCCTGTCCAGTAGTTTATTCTGTTTTGCATCCAATCCCTGTACTTATTTAATTCCTCTTCCCAGATATCCTGCTTTTTCCAGCGCTCAATATCCATGGCAACGGAAATTTTATAAGCTTCTGCCATTTTATTAATTGAAATTCCGTTAGTGGGGAACGCAGGTTCTCCTAAGAAGGAATCAATAAGCGGAAGAAAATCCTTTTCGTTTATGTCGTAAAGTCTTTCCATAAAGTCGCCTTTGGTTATAAGTGTTTTACCCAGACCTGTGCCGACAATAAGTGTGTTATAGGGATTATATTCCGTTGTACCTCCGTTTCTTATCCACGCATAGCTTGCCATTACGTTTTCGTAGTCCCACATAGGCCCGAAATAAAGCTTGGTGTCGTTTCCTGCGGGCTTTGATATATATGTGGAGTTACCAAGCTGTTCACGGCAATAGAAAAAGTTTTCAAGGATAAAACGGGATGCCATGGAATCCATATCTATATATTCGGAATAGTGCTTGCCCTTATCGTTGAAGCCGGTCGCCGAATAAACCGCATTTTCATAGTCCTGAACATACTCTGCGATATATGCAACCTGCTCTCTTGTGGCAAATTCGGGGCGCTTTACGGTGTAGCCTCTGCCATTCTTTGTTACAAACCAGCAGTTTTCCTTTTGATAATATCCGTCACCCTCAACGATATATCCTCCGGTTATATCAGGCTCATCCACCTGATATGCGGCAGAAGACCAGTAAGCATACACCTTGACGCCCGCTGCGATGGCACTGTCGTTTTTATCTGTTACCTGAACCTGCGCACCATCGGGACCGTCTGCTGTGAAATCCTCCTGGTCGGGAATATCCACAAGAGAGGAGCCCGTGTCAATTTTTTCTGTTATTTCATAAAGTCCCCTATAGTCACCGTTGCAGTAGAATTCTATCATTCTTGTATGTACGGGATAGTAGTTTCCGGGCATTTTTGTTGCCGCCTCCAAAACCACCTGATTAATTATGTAAGTTTCATCCTGCTTGGATGCAGAGCTGTTTAACAGGCAATATTTCTTTCCCGCGCCCGCACCGGGGATTATGTCGGCTTTATCATCTAAAGTGATGTTATATGGCTTTTTACCCGTACCTCCGCCGCCCCAGGTTGCATTACCTCTGCCCTTTATCTTTTTAAGACCTGAGTTGTATAAAACCTTTCCGTCCACATCAATGATAAATGCCGTTCCCGCTTCCTGATTGCCCTTTATGGAGTTTACATAGTCCAAATTTCCGCTGGGAACAGTCAAAAATATCGTCGGAAGATTTTCAGATTTCATGATATTTATATAAGCAGTCCGTCCTGCGCTGTTTGAAAGCACAGCGGGATAACGGTAATTTTCAATGGTGCATGATGCAAAAAGATATTTAATATCTACAACATCACCACTTTTGAAGGTTACAGTTTTACCACCGCTTTTATCTGCTCTTAATTTAAGCTCACCATCACCTTCAAAGAAAAGCTTTACCTTTGACATATCGGTGGAGCTTGGAAGATAAAGATACCCGTCCCTGAGCTTTATGTGGGATGTGTTTGCCTCCCCATCCTTGGCTGAAGGCACAGCGTCGTCATTTATTACAGCATATAAGCTGTAAGGATCGGCATCTGCTGCAGATACTGCGCTTACGCAGGAAAGTACCAGAAGCAAGCACAGCACAATCAGTAAGCTCCTTTTTAATATACTCATACAAATCCCTCCTTGGAAATTAAACTTTTCCAACTTTAATTTTATCATAAACCAATGCCATAAGCAAGAAAAACTTGATAAAAGGATTGATTTTTATTAAGTTTGGTAGTATAATAATTAAAATAGTATATATTGAGTTATTATGCCTATT
>JAZSAR010000013.1:0-4029 GCA_045601965.1 Clostridia bacterium | reverse complement strand
AGAGCTACAGACCTTCCCTTCATCATGCCCGTAGAAGACGTATTCACAATCACAGGTCGTGGTACAGTTGCTACAGGTAGAGTTGAAAGAGGATCTCTTAAGGTTCAGGACGAAGTTGAAATCGTTGGTCTTACTGAAGAAAAGAGAACTGTTGTTGTAACAGGTATCGAAATGTTCAGAAAGAGCCTTGACAGCGCTGAAGCTGGTGACAATGCCGGCGTACTTCTCCGTGGTGTTGACAGAAAGGACAACGAAAGAGGACAGGTTCTTGCAAAGCCCGGTTCTATTCAGCCTCACACAAAGTTTAAGGGCGAAGTTTACGTTCTTAAGCAGGATGAAGGTGGCCGTCATAAGCCCTTCTTCTCCAACTACAGACCTCAGTTCTATTTCAGAACAACTGACGTTACAGGCGTAATTCAGCTTCCCGCTGACAAAGAAATGTGTATGCCTGGCGATAACGTAACAATCGACGTTGAGCTTCTTAAGCCCATCGCTATTGAAAAGGGACTTCGTTTCGCTATCCGTGAAGGTGGTAGAACAGTTGGTTCCGGCGTTGTTTCCGAAATCGCTGAATAATTTAACATAAGTTAAATACTAAAACGGTGCAGTAATACTGCACCGTTTTTTTTGTGTGAAACTATTGAAAATAAGCTTTTATGTGTTATAATAAAAGCAAAGCTTTTGGGAAGTGATTTTTATGAATCAGATTATTGAAAAAAGAAAAAAAGAAATAAAATCCTCACCTGACAGAGTATTTTCAGGCAACGCCTATTATGTAAGTAATTCGGGCTGTGATGATTTTGACGGAAAAACGCCTGATACTCCGATAAAAACTCTTGAAAAGCTCTCTGATTTACCCATAAAAGAAGGGGATTCGGTTCTCTTTTGCCGCGGCAGCTTATTCCGTGGCGAGATTCCTGTGACGAGCGGAGTTTTTTATGGCGCTTACGGCGAAGGAGAAAAACCAAAGTTTTACGGTTGGTCTGAAAATCTTGCCGATGCATCGCTGTGGGAAGAGGTTCGCTGGGGAATATGGAAATATAAAAAGGAAATTTTTGATGTTGGGACTCTTGTCTTTAATGACGGAGAAAAAGTTTCTAGAAAGCTTATCCCTTCTTATATAAATGGCAGATTTGTATGCAGAGATGACGAAAGCAAAGCCTTTGAGATTAAAGAAGAAATGACGGAAAATCTCGATATTTACTGGCACTATGACAAAACTTTTGTTGAAGGAGAGTCAAAGGGCGAAAGCTTTCCTGTTCCGGAAGTAAGAAACACCAAAGGTGAGCTTTATTTAAGATGCGATGAAGGAAATCCCGGCAAAATCTTTTCGTCAATAGAAGCTGTTGTAAGGCAGATTGCCTTTAATGTTACCAATAAAAACAATGTAACTGTAGACAACCTATGCCTTAAATATTACTGCTTCGGCGTTCAGGGAGCGGGGAACATAAAAGGACTTTCTGTCACAAACTGCGAAATCGGCTGGATTGGCGGAAACATACAGCACTATGACGGAACCGATCCAAACTACCCTGAGGGAAGGCGTGGAAGTGTCACCCGTTATGGAAACGGCGTTGAAATTTACGGAGGATGTGACGGATACAAGGTTGAAAACTGCCACATTTATCAGTCCTACGATGCGGGAATTACCCACCAGGTGAATGCGCCGCGTAAATTTGAAATGAAAAATATCAGCTACAAAAATAACATAATTGAAAAATGTGTTTACGGAATTGAATATTTCCTGGATATTCTTCCCGGGGGAGAATACAGCTTTATGGAAAATGTTGAGATTGAAGGAAATATCATAAAGGATACAGGCTTCGGTTGGGGACAGCAGCGCCATAACAAGGAAACGCCTGCGGCGATTAAAAGCTGGAGTTATAAAAACCCCGCAAAGAAATTTGTTATTAAAAACAATATATTCGACACTTCGGCTTACCGCCTTTTGCACCTTGTGGCAGAAAAGGATGAATATTGCCCGACTTTAAGCGGTAATATGTACATTCAGAACAGCGGAGGAATGCTCGGACAGTACGGCGGAAATGAAGCAAAAGAGCCCGATATTTTGACATTTGATGAAGATGCAAAAGAGAATATCCGTGATATTTTCGGTGACGAAAATGCTGAAGTAATTACAAAATAAAAACGGTGCAAAAAGCACCGTTTTTATTCGTTTACGACATTTATTTCTGTTAAATCTTCTATTTCACCCAGCTTGTCTATAAGTGTGATTTTTTCTGAAAGTAAGCTCTTCTGATAAATATTATTAAGGCTTAAGCGCTTTACTTTCGCATTTTTGTCGATGCGGAGGAATGGGATTTTTGAAAAGGATTCTTCACGGCTCACATTTGAAATGGAAAGTCCTTCCACATCCATTTCACGGTCAACCCAGATGAAGGGGTGGTTTCCGCCGTGAACGTCCTTTGTGCCGACGCATGTTTCGGCGTGGACATTTTCAATCACGATATTTTTCATCTTTCCGCGGCAGTTTTCCTTGTAATAGTAGTTGGTAAGCCCTATGCAGTAGATGTAGTAGCTTCCGTAAACGTTGCAGATTTTAATGTTTTCAAGGGGAATGTTATGGGATAAAAGCCTTACGGCGCTGTGGCTGTGCTCGGCATAAATTCCGTCAACGGTGATGTTTTTAATGGGGCCGTATAAGGAGTCGTCGGTGGTTATGGCAACCAAATCATCGTGGCAGGCGCCTTTTAAGTTTCGGATAGTACCGTTTTTGCATCCGCCTTCAACGTGAATTCCGTCCATATTCCATAGCTTGGGGCTGCCTTCGGTATAGTCGAAGAATATGTCTGATACATCAAAGTCTTCAATATATGCCATCTGAACGCCGTAAACCACGGGATTTTTTATGGTAACGTTTTTAATTATAAAGCGGCGTATGTTGCAAAAGCGCATACAATGACCTGAATAAAGGGGCGCAAACACCTTAGATGTGGTTTTGTCAAAGCCTGTTTCCTTTATATAATCGTGCCATTTTTTTCCGCTTGCATCGGGAAAATGATAGGGGTTCGGAAACTGATTGCTGTGATTCATATCCCATATGCCGCCGTCAATTTTTATGTTTTCCTTGTGAGATGAAAAATCGTCGTCTTCAATCATAGCGCAGTTGGCATTGTCTGAAAGTCTGATAAGTGCAAAGGGTGGGAGCTTTAAACTCTGATTCCCGTGGATTTTTAATGTTTTGCTTATTAAATAGAACTTTTCGGGAGCAGGGAGCGATACCTCTGAAATAAGAGAATCCAGCATCTGTTGTATCGCCGGGTAGTCATCGTGAATACCGTCACCGTATAACGTATACATATTATCCCTCGTTTCGTCTTAAGTTAGTTTCAGTATATCACGTAGTAAGGCGTTAGTAAATAGCATTTTTCAAGGGAAAATATATCAATTTTATGTTTTTGGTGTTGCAAAAAATAAAATCGTGTAGTATACTTTCTGAGAACGAATATTTATCGGAGGACATCTATGGAAACTTTAGCATTTATACTTAGTATATCGGGACTTATAATGGGCGTTTCGGCATCGCTTATAAAAGGCAAGAAAATGGGGCTTATATTACTTTGTGTCCTGCTTTCAAATTTCCTTATGGCAACAAGCTATCTTGTGGGAGGCGGCGGAATCAACGGCGCTATTTCCTGTTATATCGGATGCCTACAGGCGGGAATAAACTTTTTCTTCCAAAGAAAAAATAAAGAAATCCCGAGGTGGCTGCTCGGCGTTTATGCCCTTATGTTTATCACGGCAAATCTCCTTGGCGAAATATCCTGGTTTTCCGCTCTCTCCATCTTAGCCTGCCTCACATTCATAGGCGGAATAGCACAGAAAAACGGGAAAAGCTACAGAACCTGGCACGCTGTTAATTCATCCTTGTGGTGTACCTATGATATTGTAACCAAATCCTACGAGCCGTTAGTCAGTCACTTGATACTTCTGACATTTGACGTTGTGGGAATTCTTATTCACGACAGAAAACAAAAACATGCTTGACAAAAGGAAAAAATTATGTAT
>JAZSAR010000012.1:0-5077 GCA_045601965.1 Clostridia bacterium | reverse complement strand
AAGTTCTGCTGCCTCAAGAACAACATCTCTTCCGACTTTTTCCACACCCTCTGCCATAATTGTTGCAGGCGCCATAGCAGTTAACCCTACTGCCATTGTGAGTGCCAGGATCAATGCAAGTAATTTGTTTCTCATGTTGTTACTCCTCCCTGATTTTTAATTACTTTTATTATGTTTATATTTTCATTGTTCCGCCTATTTTTCTAAGTCCGGAACAAGTAAATAAGGACATAATCATACCACTTGCATGATATAGTATTTTAATTATAACACACTATTGTCATTTTAGCAAGAAAAAAGTTTATTTTTTTTAATTTTTTTTATTTTCAGTAAAAAATAAGAAAAAATAATCTCCGGCGCCAGTGTTCCCATATGCATATACATATATATTTAAAAGGAAGCTTTCTATCATCCCCCACATAATCACCTCAATAAAATAATTTAAAATAACTATTGATAATTTTCTTTTTTTGTTGTATAATATTAAAGTCGTACCGGTCGGGGTGGTAGCGGTGCCCTGTTGCCCACAATCCGCTATAGTGGGGACGATCTCCTTTAGAAGGGAACTTTGATGTATGGCAGGCTTATATCAATGGCTGTGACGGCCTGGTCCTGCGCAATGGCGAGCCGTGAACCTTGTCAGGTGGGGAACCAAGCAGCAATAAGCGGTGTCCGTCATGTGCCGCGGGGGCGCCTGGCCTGAGCTTTTTGATATAAATACCGCATGCAGCATTGTTCTCGACTAAAGGATGTACGGCATTTTTTGTATAAATATTAAAAAAGGAGGCATTGCCGTGAGTGAACATATAGCGTTGTACCGCAAATGGAGACCGTTGACCTTTTCTGATGTCATTGGCCAGGAACATATTACGCGTACACTTCAGAATGAAGTTATGTCAGGAAAAACCGGCCATGCCTTTTTATTCTGCGGGGGCAGAGGTACAGGAAAAACTTCCACCGCAAGAATTTTATCCCGCGCACTTAACTGTCTTTCCTCCAAAGACGGGAACCCATGTAACGAATGCAGTGCATGCAAAGGAATTTTATCCGGCGAAATAATGGATATTATCGAAATTGACGCTGCCAGCAACAACGGTGTCGATAACATAAGAGACCTAAGAAGCGAAGCACGCTTTGCCGCAGCAGAAGCCAAGTACAAGGTTTACATCATCGACGAGGTTCATATGCTCTCGGGCGGTGCTTTCAATGCACTTTTAAAACTTCTGGAAGAGCCTCCGGAAGGAGTAATATTCATTTTAGCAACCACGGAAACCCACAAGGTTCCCGCAACTATTCTTTCCCGTTGTCAGAGATTTGATTTCAGAAGGATAACAGCAGATGATATTGCTTCCCGCATCGTTCATGTTGCCCGCGAGGAGAATATAACTATAGAAGAAGGCGCCGCACATTTAATTGCACGAAGTGCAGACGGAGCACTTCGTGATGCACTTAGCCTGCTTGACCAGTGCAGCGCCATCTCCGATTCCATAACAGAGGAAGGAGTTTATTCTCTTTTAGGTCTTACCGAGAAGAACTTTTTATACAGAACGGTTCGCTCCATCGCCACAAACGATGCGAAAAGAACGCTCTCCATGGTGGATGAATTCATAGCTTCAGGAAAAAGCGCTGCAAAATTTATCGACTCTTTAACAGATTACTTCACATCACTTTTACGCTTTGCCGTTTCTGAAACGGTATTTTCTGACTATACCGACGAGGAAAAGGAAGAATTCCGCCTGGCATCAGGCGAAATGAGCCGCGAGCGTATGATGTTTTGTATAGACACGCTTCTGAAAACAGCATCAAACATCCGATATATGACTAATGACCGTGTTATGCTTGATATTGCCGTTATAAAAATGTGCAATCCCTTATATGCATCGGATGATGATGCATTAATATTAAGGATATCGGAGCTTGAGAAAAAAATAGCATCCGGCGTCATTTCCGTATCTCCCGGTTCAGTTCAGTCTCAATCTCCGGTTGCATCAATCCCGACTAAGCCAGCAGATAAGCCAAAAAAGGCGATAAAAATTGAGCCAACAAGCGATGAAATAAAAGCCATCAGCGACAAATGGAAGGATATTTGCAAAGATACAAAAAATATCAAACTCTTAATTGCTCTTGAGCGTTCAAGCGTCAGAGAAGATGAAGGAGCATTGGTGTTGCTTTTTGATGATACAGACAAAATAATGCTTGACATTTTAGCTCAGGATGACACAAAAACTGCATTATCCGAACTTATATTGAAACACACAGGGTTTACTCCCAAAATAATCACAAGGCTTTCAAGCTATTACGAGGACGAAAATCCGGTGATTAAAGAAACAGACCCTCTCAATTTGATTGCAGAAGAAACTTCAGAGGAAGTTTTCGCAGAAGATGTACCTCCTCCATCAGACGAGGATGCTCCTCCCCCTCCGGATTTACCGGAAGAGGAAGAAGATGATGAAGATGAAGAATATGACTTTGAAGAAGAACACGACGAAGAAGAATTTTAATAAACCGAAAGGATGATTTTTATGGCAAAAGGCGGATTTCCCGGAGGAGGAAGATACGGCGGAGGCTTCCCCGGAGGAGGAAATATGAATCAGATGATTAAGCAGGCACAGAAGATGCAGGCTGAAATGCAGAAAGCTCAGGAGGAAATGGAAGTTACCGAATATTCTGCAACCGTAGGCGGAGGAGTTGTGACAGCAACAGTTTCCGGAAAGAAAGCACTCCTTTCCCTTACAATAGCTCCCGAAGCTGTTGATCCCGATGATGTTGAAATGCTTCAGGATTTGGTTATTTCTGCTGTAAACGAAGCTATGAAAAAGGCGGACGATGCCGCTATGAGCTCTATGAGCAAATTAACAGGTGGCATGAATATTCCTGGCCTTTTCTAAGGTGAATTATGTATATAGCACCCTTAGCCGCATTGATAGAGCATTTTGAGCGACTTCCCGGTATCGGCCACAAAACCGCTGTCCGTTTAAGCTTCAGCGTTTTATCCGCAACCGATGAAGAAGCAAAAAGCTTTGCTGATGCCATACTGAATGCAAAAAGTTCAATACACTATTGCAGCATCTGCCAGGATTTAACGGATGGCGATACCTGCAGAATATGTCAGAGCTCCAAAAGGGACAAGAGTATTATCTGTGTTGTAGAAGGTCCGAAGGATGTTCTTGCCATGGAAAAAACCGGCGAATTCAACGGACTTTATCACGTTCTTCACGGGGTTATCTCCCCCATGGACGGAATCGGTCCCGAAGAAATCAAGGCGAAAGAGCTTGTGGCACGTCTTACATCCGACGAGGTTAAAGAGGTTATTATGGCAACCAATTTAACAGTGGAAGGTGAAGCCACTGCAACCTACCTTGCAAGGCTTATAAAGCCCACAGGTGTCAAGGTTACAAGAATAGCCCGCGGCGTCCCCGTCGGCGGAGACCTTGAGTATGTTGACGAAGTAACCCTTACTATGGCTCTTGAAGGCAGAAGAGAGATATAAAAAATACGGTGTGATTTTCACACCGTATTTTTTCATTTCATATTTCTTAGTGCTTCCACCCTTTTTGCAATTGGCGGATGTGTAGAAAAGAGGTTTGACAGCTTCTTCATCGGGTCGGAAATATACATTCCCTCGGTTGCCTTGCTTGCACGCATTACAGGAGCAGGATTTCCGCTTATCTTAAGAAGTGCCGAAGCAAGAGCCTCGGGTTTTCCCGTAAGCTCAGCCGCCGTGGCATCTGCAAGATATTCCCTGTTTCTTGACAGGCACATTCTGAGGAGCTGTGCCGCAATAGGCGCGAATATCATAAGAACAAGACCAATTATAGCAAGAAGTCCGTTTCCCGAATCTCTGTCAGACCTTCTTCTTGCCCCGCCCCATAAAAGGGAACGGGAGAAAATATCCGAAATTATGATGATTGCACCAACCATTATGGACGCAACTGTCTGAAGCAGAATGTCATAATTCTTTATATGCCCGATTTCGTGAGCAAGAACACCGCGCAATTCGTCCTGATTAAGTGTTTCAAGAAGTCCTCTTGTTACAGCCACAGCCGAGTGTGACGGATTTCTGCCGGTAGCAAAAGCATTGGGCGACTTATCCTCTATCACATAAAGCTCCGGCATCGGAAGTCCTGCCTCTGTGCATATGCCCGAAACAAGGCTTCTTAAATATGCCTCATCATTTCCCGTCGCCTTTTTTGCTCCGTTTGCGGCAAGCGCCATTTTTGCCGAATTCCAGTAAGACAAAAGCGATGTTCCTATGGAAATGACACCGGCTATCACGATGGCATAGTTTCCGTAACCCATGGCATCCGCCACAAAGTATACCAGAAGATACAGCACAACCGCTATAATTCCGACTATTAAAAATGTTTTGATTTTATTTTTTGCAATTGCAAAACCCATTTTATACTCCTTATATATACTGAATAAACATATACTCTCCGGCAGGAACTATTTTTGTTTCTTCGCCGATGATTATTTCTGTTTCAACGGGTGTTTCGATTTCATAGCGGATGAAGCCTTCGTCCTCATATGTCCACTTGGAGCGAACCTTACCCTTTCTTGTTTCGATGGATGCCTCTAAGTAGCCCAGTCTCTTATCGGGTGTAGGCTTAATTACAATTTTTTCAAAGCCCGGTGCTTCTTCAACCCTATTGATACCTGCAGCCACCATATATACCCAGTCAGCCACAGCGCCGTATGCATAGTGGTTGAAGGAGTTCATATTGGTGCTCCAGAATGTACCGTCTTCCTTCTTTCCGTCCCAGTGCTCCCATATTGTTGTTGCACCCATTTTAACGGAGAAGAGCCAGGAAGGATATTCCTCCTGTAAAAGGATGCTGTATGCAACATCCGCATAGCCGTTCTGTGTAACTGCGTGAAGAAGATAAGGTGTTCCCACAAAGCCCGTTGTAAGCTTATTGCCGTTAGCCTTTACCAAACAAGCCAAGCTCTTTGCGGTTTTCTTCATATCCTTTGCAAGCTTGAAGTAAAGAGCGATTGCGTGCTCTGTCTGAGTCTTATAATCATCCTGCCATACTTCGCGGAACTTCTTTACTATATTCTTGTAAAGCTTTTCGTA
>JAZSAR010000011.1:0-10894 GCA_045601965.1 Clostridia bacterium | reverse complement strand
AAGGCGCCGACTGCACTTAAGCCCGTTTTTCTTCCTATGGCAATTTCGGCTGTCATTAAGGCAAATCCGAAGGTTAATGCAAGAATTATATATGTAAGAAGGAAAATTCCTCCTCCGTATCCTGCTCCAAGATACGGAAATCTCCAAAGGTTTCCGAGACCTACCGCAGAGCCTGCCGCCGCCAGCACAAATCCGATTTTACCGGTAAAGCTGCTTCTGTTTTTTTCCATTTAATCTCCTCCAAAAGTTGTTATCGACTTAGTATAGCACAAAAGTCTCATTATGTCAATTTTTGTTTATCGTGCAAAATCCAGAATGTCCTCTTCCTTAAGGGAAAGAGCCTTTACCATCATTTCGCACTTAGGAATATAATACTCATCATAATTATGAACATTGTGGGCATCGCTTCCGAAAACGAACTTACATCCGCATTCTTTAGCGATATTAAACATCCTTATTTCCTCGGCTTTTTCTATTGTCGTCTCATCATAAACCTTCATTGAGCCGATGTTTATTTCAACGGCTATCCCCTTTTCCGCCGTGGCAGTAAAAAGATACTTCATTTTATCATCGGTAAGCATCCTCTTAAGCTCGTTATTGTCATAGGGACAGCAAACTGCGTCAAAGGGATGCGCCATAGATAAAATTTTTCCGCTTACGGGGCTGTTTAATATATTGTAATACGCCCGCTCCATAAATTCAAGATGTGCCGCTTTATAGTCAGGTTTTGCATACTCTGCCGGCATCGTCTTATGGGTGTGGGAGTTGGGAACAATTATAAAATCAAACTTTTCCGCGCACTCTTCTGTAATTGCAACGCCGTGCTCAGGGCTGTATTCCGCCTCGCATCCGAAACAAACCTCTATACCCTCTTTGTCGGCATTTTTTATTTCTTCCTTTATTGTTGCAAGATGGTCATAGTTCTGTATTTCGTAAAAAAGGAAGTCCAGCGGCTTATATGCACTGTCCCAGAAATGGTCTGCAAAGCCTATTTTTTTAAGCCCCATCTTTTTTGCCTTTTCGATATAGTCCTTTGCAAAGGCATCACGGTAGGCACAGAGCGACCGCTCTGTATGTATATGAAAATCGTGTCGTATGTCAAGCATTATATTACCCCTTACTGAACTTTCACTTTATATGTTTTATAAGCACACATTTCGCCCTTAGAATCAAATGCACGGCAGTTAACATCCACAGTCTGTCCGGAATATGGCGTAAAATCAGCATCCACAGTATAAGGTATTCCGTAAGCTGTTCCGATATCTGTTCCGTTTATGGAATAGATAACATAGGCAAAATCATTTTCCACCGATTTTACGAATGAATGAAGACCAACCCATGCAGCGGGAACGGTAACATTATTTCCTATTTCAAAGCTGTAAAGTCCATTCTCTTCAGCATTGGAAGACAGATAATAATTTCCCTGTATCGCATTTCTGAATGCTTCATGATAGGTGGGGTTTCCTGAAAATTCAAACTTACGGCCGCCGGCATCATAGGTTTCAAAAAGATATGCCGCTATAACCTGAGGGTATTTAAGAGGCAGATATCTGAACAGGTCATTAATCTGTCTTGATGCAAATTCAGTCAAATCGGCACCGGTATCCTTATCCACATAGGATGCACCGCACTCCGAAATTATGATGGGCTTCTTATGTCCGTAAAGGGTTACCAGTGTATCAAGAAGCGATGCGAAACGGCTTCTGTCTACGCCCAATTTAAGCGGATCTGTTTCCGGCTGGTGTTCTGCATAAAGGGAAATACCAACATAATCAACGTAAGCATCCCCGGGATAGTAATTTTCAATATTGTTCGCAGGATAGAAGTTGGGAGACCATACCATTGCACAGTTGGGAGCATATTTATGGAATATATCTGCCACATAGCGGAATCTTTCAATGTATGCTGCGCAGTCGGTAGTGTACCACTTATTCGTTTCGTCGTTCATTTCGCAGGCGAAACGAATTAATGTCTTAGCTCCGGTATTTTGTATATCTTTTGCAAGGTTTATGTATCTTTCGTCTTCAGCCCTGATGCTTAAAAGATCGGAAAGACTCTCTACCTGAAGAGCATACTGTATTATTTTTCCGCGCTCTGCCGCACCTTTGAATGCATGTGCATAGGGCTTAAGGTCATGGTGACCGTAGAGAATATATCCCGATGCTTCTTTTCCTGAAAGGCGGGTAAATTCATCAATATAAGTAGGATTACTTCCCTTAAGTGTAACTCCAAGCTGTATACCGGTTTTGGTCATATAAGGAACATCATATTCTTTTCTTGCAGAAAAAGCAGAGTCTGTTGTTGTAATAAACATCTGTACTGTGCTTCCGCTTAAATCCGCACGTCTTAAAGCATCGATATTTTCCTGAACCTTTCCTGCCAGCGCCCAGGATTCGGCCTCTCTTCTGTAGCAGGCAACAGCTTCGTCCACCATACCGAGTGCGCTGTAGCACTGACCAAGATTATGATAAAGCATAGCATCGCTGTTGTTTCCGCTTTTTTCAAGGAACACAGGGGCAACCTCGATAAATGCATTTATTGCCTCCGCATAATTTCCGCTATCTTTCAAAGCAATGGCATTTTCCCAAGCTTTCCAATAGTTGGAAACCACTATGCCGCTGTTTTCTATTTCATAAATAAGATTTCCGGCTCCGGGGCTATTTACAATTGCTCTTCCGTCCCAGGAAACTTTTGCATCCAACGATTCCAATACCGCACGGATAGGAAGATAGGTTCTTCCGTCAACTACAACCGCCGCTGCATCATTTACAATTTTCGTTCCGTTTCTGTAAACAGCCGCTTCCCCGATTTTGCAGGCTACAGTCGTAACCCCCTTGGTTACCAGTGCCGTTCCGGTTTCCGCATCCCAGCGCACCGTTGCGCCATATGCCTCCATCGTAGCACGAAGCGGCACCATGGTTCTTCCCTCTGCGCTCACAAAAGGATAACCTGTAGAATCGTCAAAACTCACCGCCACATTATCAATTAAAACATCTGTTGCCATCGCCGGGGTTATGCTTACGGCAACACACATTATGGTAAGTACCAACAATAAAAGTTTTTTCATTTTAATCCCTCAAATCTATTTTTAATTAACTAATTATATCACTCAACCACTCTAATGTCAATCAAAAAGCATCCTTCCGGATGCTTTTTGATTTTTTTATTTAACTTTTATAGTATAAGTTTTCTTTGCGCATACCGCACCTTCTGAGTCGAATGCACGGCACATAATTTCAACCGTCTTTCCCGCATAGGGCGCAAAATCAAATTCAAGAGTATAAGGTGTTCCGTAAACCGTTCCTACAGTAGTCCCGTTTACAGAATATTTCACATAGGAAATATCATTATCTATTGTCTTTGCAAATGCATGAAGAGATACATTTTCTGCCGGAACAGTAACATTGTTGCCTATTTCAAAGCTGTACTTACCATAAGAAGCACTTGATTTCGGAAGATATGCGCTGCTCTTGATTCCGCTCTTAAACGCATCAAGATATGCAGAGTTCTTATCAAGTTCAAACTTACGACCGCCATCATCATGTGTTGCAAAAATATATGCCGCTACAACAGAAGGATATTTAATAGGCAGATATCTGAAGAAATCTTTTATCTGTCTTGATGCATAATCTGTAAGATCTGCTCCTGTTCTGTGGTCAACATAAGATGCACCGCACTCAGAAATCATAATGGGCTTTTTATGTCCGTAAAGAGTTACTATCGTATCAAGCAAGGTTATAAAACGGCTTCTGTCCACCCCTTGTCCCAAAGGATCTGTTTCAGGCTGATGTTCCGCATATATGGAAATACCTACATAATCAACATATTTATCTCCGGGATAATAAAACTCCATATTGTTTGCAGGATAAAAGTTAGGGGACCAAACCATAGCACAGTTTGATGCATACTTATGGAATATATCCGCCACATAGCGGAATCTCTTTATATATGTAGAATAATTTTCTGTGTACCAGTCGTTTGTCTCATCGTTCATTTCGCAGGCAAATCGAATTAATGTTTTCGCTCCTGTTGCCTTAATATCCTTTGCAAGCTTTATGTATCTTGAATCGTCTGCCGTAATACTTCTCAAGTCCTCCAGATTCTTTACCTGAAGCGCATACTGAACCACTTTTCCTTCTTTAGCTGCCGCTTCAAACGCCTGCTTATAGGGTTTAAGGTCATAATAGCCGTAAAGGATATATCCTCCCGCATCTTTTCCGGAAAGGTTTTTAAATGTACTCATGAATGAAGGATTACTTCCGTTCATCGTTACGCCAAGCATAACACCGGATTCCGGGGCATACAAAGTGTCAAAATCTCTTCTTGCGGAATATTTTGAGTTTTTGGTTGTAACGAACATCTGAACTGTACTTCCGCTTAAGTCTCCTCTTCTGGATGCATCAATCGCCGCCTGTGGAAGTCCTGCAATCTCCCAGTAATAGGATTCCCTTTTATAACAAGCTGTTGCTTCATCAGTCATCCCCAAAGCATTATAGCAGTCTCCCAGATGCTTGAACAACATAGCATCACTGTGGGCATCGCTTTTCTGTAAAAACACAGGTGCAACCTGACGGAATTTTTCGACCGCACCGGAATAGTTCCCGCTTGCTTCAAGGGCTAACGCCTCTTCCCATACTTTCCAGTAGTTTGAAACCTTTATTCCGCTGTTTTCAATATCATATACAAGTCTTCCCGCTCCGGGGCTTGAAACCTGTACATTCCCGTCCCATGAAACTTTTGCATCCAATGATTCCAAAACCGCACGTATAGGAAGATAGGTTCTTCCGCCTTTGATTACGGCAGCTGCATCATTTTTTATTTTCGTTCCGTTACTATAAACAGCAGCTTCTCCTATTTTGCAAGTTACCGTTGTAACACCTTTTGACACAATTGCCGTGTCAGCCTCGTCATCCCAGCGCACCGTTGCACCGTAAGCTTCCATTGTCACTCTGAGCGGAACCATTGTTCTTCCTTCCGAGCTGACATAAGGATATCCCGTAGAATCATTAAATCCCACTTTAACCCCGTCTATTACAACATCCGTCGCAAAAGATGTCATTACACCGGCAGTAAGGCATAGTACAATAAATGCCAACAATAAAAACTTTTTCATTTTCATTTCCCTTTTCTTTCAAATATTTGCCGTTTAATTATATCACCAAATAAATCCCGTGTCAATCTGATAATCTTTCCAAAACCTTTACGCCTGTTGCCCTGACCTTATCTTCCCACTTTGAAAACTCATACATAATTGTATCTTTTGCGTGGGAATCGCTTGAAAAGATGACGCTTCCGCCCTTTTCCTTTATATATTCAATCATTTCAAAGGAAGGATAAGGCACGGTTCTGTAGCCGCGGGAAATTGCTCCCGTATTTATTTCAAAAGGAACGCACGACGGAATAAGTGCATCAACCGCCCTTTTCCACGCCTTTTTATAGCGCTCGCTTTCCGTATCGAATATCGGAGTTTTTTCCTGAAATTTTTCAAGCAGATTGAAGTGGCCTATTATGTCGCAATTAAGCTTATTTACAACATCCGCCACCACTTCATAATACTTTTCCGCGAAAGAAAGCGTATCTCCTCCGAAATACTTATCAGAGGCGTTTTTCATACATTCGGCATTTGAGTCAACAACCACATATTCATCCTCTATTTTAACATAGTGAACCGAGCCTATGACATAATCGTATACGGAAACATCCTCGGAGGAATAGTAGTCTCCTTCAACACCCAGATATATCTTTATTTTATCCCTGTACTTTTCCTTAAGTGCATTTATTTCCTCTATGTATAAAGGCTTTTTCTCGCGCTTCATGCAGTAGCTGTTGTCATGAAACGTAATTCCGTGAACGGAAAAACCCATTTCCTCCATTCCCATATCAATGGCGGATTGTACCATTTCTTCGGGAGAATTTTTTCCGTCACAGAAGGTTGTGTGCATATGATAATCTGTTTTAATCAATTTGTCATCTTCTCCTGTTTGACTTTTTTATCTATAACGTGACGGGATGCAAGCTCTTTATGGATGTCCTCCAAAGAAATGCCCGCTTCAATCATTAATACCATAACGTGATAGCAAAGGTCTGCAATTTCATAAATTGTCTCCTTTTTATCCTCTGCTTTTGCCGCAATGATTACCTCGGTGCACTCCTCTCCCACCTTTTTAAGAATTTTATCAATTCCCTTTTCAAAAAGATAGGTAGTGTATGAGCCCTCCTTCTTTTCTGTCTTTCTTCCGTTTATAAGCTCAAGTAAGCCTTCATAGGAAAATTCCTTAAGCTCGTCGCTTTCCCATACTTCCTTTGTAAAGCAGGAATCAGTTCCCGTATGGCAGGCAGGACCGTCCTTTTCCACCATAACAACCAGAGCATCATTGTCGCAGTCTGCCGTAATTGACACAATGTGCTGATAGTTTCCGCTGGTTTCGCCCTTTAACCAGAGCTTATTTCTGCTTCTGCTGTAAAAGCAGGTAAGTCCTTTTTCCATGGAAATTTTAAGGCTTTCTTCATTCATATATGCAAGGGTTAAAACCTTTTTTGTTACGGCATCCACCACTATTGCGGGAATTAATCCCTTTTCGTCAAATTTAAGTTCTTTAATATCAAGCATTGTTAAGTTCGTCCTTTCTTATAATCTAACGGGAATATTTTCTTTTTTAAGTTCTTCTTTAAGTGCTTTTATTTCCACCTCTCCAAAGTGGAAAATTGATGCTGCCAAGCCTGCATCCACCTTGGGAAGTGTCTTAAAGAGCGTAGTGAAATCTTCAATACAGCCCGCGCCGCCCGATGCGATAACAGGAACATTTACGGCATTACATACAGCATCAAGCATTTCAAGGTCAAAGCCTTTTTTAACGCCGTCGGTATCTATGGAATTAAGCACAACCTCGCCCGCTCCCATATCCACACATCTTTTAATCCAGCTTATGGCTTCCATCCCGGTGTTTTCCCGTCCGCCCTTGGCAAAGACACGGAAAACTCCGTCAACTCTTTTAACGTCAGTTGAAAATACAACGCACTGATTGCCGTAAAGCTTTGCCGCCTCTTCAATAAGCCCGGGATTTTTAATGGCACCAGAATTTACGCTTACTTTATCGGCACCGCATTTTAACACCCTGTCAAAATCTGCCACGGTATTTATTCCGCCGCCCACCGTCAGGGGAATAAATATCTTTCTCGCAACCTCAGTAAGTATATCGGTGAAAAGTGCCCTTCCTTCGCTGGATGCTGTGATGTCGTAAAACACCAGCTCGTCCGCGCCCATATCGCTGTAATATTTCGCCAGTTCAACGGGCGAAGAAACATCTGAAAGTCCTTTAAAATTAACGCCCTTTACCACCCTTCCGTCCTTAACATCCAGGCAGGGAATTATTCTTTTTGTTATCATTTTGCCACCTCAATTGCTTCCTTAAGGTCAATTGCGCCAATATAGTATGCCTTACCTATTATGGCTCCGTAAATGTCAAGTGCTCGTAATTTTTTCACATCTTCAACAGAGGAAACTCCGCCGGATGCTGTGATGTTTACAGAAAACTTTTCCGAAAGCTCCTTATAGAGAGCGTGGTTTGTTCCCTGCATTGCACCGTCCTTTGAAATGTCGGTGCAGATAAGGGTTGAAACCCCGATTTTTTCCATTTTTTCACAGAAGGAAAAGGCATCGTGACTGCTTTTTTCAGTCCATCCCGATATTGCTACAAAGCCGTCCTTTATGTCAACTCCGACGGCAATTTTTTCACCGTACTTCTCTACCGCCGCCTTTAAGAATTCCTCATCCTTTACTGCCGCAGTACCAAGAATTACTCTGTCTAGACCGATGCTTATGTACTTATCCACAGTTTCCATATTTCTTATTCCGCCGCCAAGCTCGGTAAAAAGGCTTGTATTTTCAATTATAGCCTTAACTGTTTCAAGGTTTGGAGTTGTTCCGTCCTTTGCACCTTCCAGATCAACAAGGTGAATACATGTCGCACCGCAGGCTTCAAACTCCTTTGCAGCAAGGAGCGGATTTTCGTTGTAAACCGTCATTTCATCGTAGTTTCCCTTATAAAGGCGGACAGCCTTGCCGCCGTATAAATCTATTGCAGGAAATATAAGCATTACAATCCCTCACTTTCGCAAAAAGCCTTAAGTATTTTAAGTCCCACATCGCCGCTTTTTTCAGGATGGAACTGACAGCCCGATACATTTCCCTTTTCCACTGCCGCCGTCAGGGGAGCACCGTATTCGCTTACAGCAATTACGCTGTCACACTCCGCACCGTAATAGGAATGCACGAAGTAAACAAAGTCCCCATCCTTTATATACTTAAAGAGCTTTGAATCTTTGGTAAACTTAAGAGCATTCCAGCCGATATGGGGAATTTTAAGCTCTTTCGGAATAACTCCTTCAATGGGGCGGATTTCGCCTTTTATTAATCCAAGTCCTTCATGTTCTCCGTACTCATAGCTTTTTTCAAAAAGCATCTGCATTCCGAGGCAAATTCCCATTATGGGCTTGCCCTTTGCGGCTTCTTCCTTTATCACGTCGAAAAGTCCTGTATCACGGAGCTTTTTTGCCGCGTCCCCGAATGCGCCTACGCCGGGAAGAATTATCTTGTCGGCATTTTTTATTTCTTTGGCATCGCCCGTAACAAAGGCTTTTGCACCAATCATATCAAGGGAGCTTTTGAGGGAAAAGAGATTTCCCACTCCGTAGTCAACTATTGCAATCATTAAAGCACTCCCTTTGTTGAAGGTATTTCGTTTTTCGCCGCTTCGTCAATTTTAACCGCCGCCTTAAGACTTCTTGCAACGGACTTGAACATTCCCTCGATTATGTGATGAGAATTTAAGCCTGAAAGCATTTTTATGTGAAGATTGCACTTTGCATTGTCGGAAAACGCAAGGAAAAACTCACTCACAAGCTCTGTATCAAAGTCTCCCACCTTTTCTGCGGGTATTTCGGCCTCAAACACAAGATAGCTTCTGCCGGATAAATCCACCGCCGAAAGAATCAGGGCTTCATCCATGGGAAGAATCATGGAGCCGTAGCGGCATATTCCCTTTTTGTCGGAAAGAGCCTCTGTAAAAGCCTCGCCCAAGGCGATTCCGATATCCTCCGTGGTGTGGTGATAGTCAACGAAGGTATCTCCTTTACAGGTAAGCTCAATATCAAATCTTCCGTGCTTTGCAAAGAGCGTCATCATATGGTCCAAAAAGCCGCAGCCTGTATCAATTTTACTTTCGCCCTTTCCGTCCAAATCTATCTTAAGACAAATATCTGTCTCGTTTGTTTTTCTTTTTATTTCAGCTGTTCTCAAAATTATCACCCTTATTTAATTATTTCGGATAATGCCGATAAAAGAGCTTTCATCTCATCTTGGCTTCCCACCGTTATTCTGTTATAATCCTTTATTCTTTCCTTTGTGAAATGGCGTACAAGTATGCCCTTTTCACGAAGCTTTGTATAAATTTCTTCTCCGCTCAAAGCATTATGCTTTGCAAAAATGAAATTTGCCTTTGAATCCGTAAGGGTAAATCCAAGTTTTTCAAGCTCTTTCTTGGTATATTCCCTTGTATCAACGATTTTTTCAAGGTTTGCTTTAGTGTATTCTTCATCATTCAATACGCCTAAGCCGGATGCCTGAGTCATCATATTTACATTGTAGGGATTAGTCGAATACTTAATGGTATTAAGGTCGCGTATAAGCTCGGGATTTCCGCATCCGAAGCCGAGGCGCGCACCCGCCATGGAACGGGATTTTGAAAATGTGCCTGTAACCAATAAATTGTCATATTTTCTTACCAAAGAAACCGCACTTTCATTTCCGAAATCCACATAGGCTTCGTCTATTACCACCACGTTATCTTTATTATTTTTAACTATTTCCTCAATTTCGGAAAGTGTCAGATAAATTCCCGTGGGAGCATTGGGGTTTGCAATGATAACGGTTTTTCCCGCATTGAAGTATTTTTTTATATCAATTGAAAAATCCTCTTCCAGCGGAATTTCCTCATAGGGTACGCCGTTTAAATCTGCAAACACCGGGTAAAAGCCGTAGGTTATGTCAGGAAATACCGCAGGAGTATTTTTGTCGCAGAATGCCATAAATGCAAAGTTTAATATTTCATCGGAGCCGTTTGTCATAAGCACTTCATCGTAGGAAAGCCCCAGTATCTCCGCCATTTTTTCCGTAAGCGCCCTGCACTCGGGATCAGAATAAAGCATAAGCTTTGCAGCTGCTTCGGATGCCGCCTTGACAGCCTTTTCTGAAGGCGGATAAGGTGATTCGTTGGTATTCAATTTTATATACTTACGCTCCTTGGGCTGCTCCCCCGGTGTATAGGGCGTAAGGCTTTTTATTCTTTCATTTCCAAATCTGCTCATACTTCCTCCGTACGGATTACCGCACTTTTTGCGTGAGCGGTAAGCCCTTCCTTCTTTGCAAAAAGCTCCACGTCCTTTGCCACGCGGCCAAGGGCGTCCTTTGTAAAGTAGGTGTACTGTGTCTTTTTTATGAAATCGTCAACGGACAGAGGACTTGAAAACTTAGCCGTGCCGCTTGTGGGAAGAGTGTGGTTGGGCCCTGCAAGATAGTCGCCGAGTGCTTCGGGGCAGTTTCTTCCCATAAATATTGAGCCCGCGTGACGGATTGAATCAAGATAGTCAAAAGGATTATCCACACAAAGCTCCAGGTGCTCGGGAGCTATTTCGTTGGCAATTTCAATTGCCGCAGAAAGGTTTTCCGCAACAATGATTTTTCCGTTGTTGTCAATGGATTCCCTTGCGATTTCACTTCTTGAAAGAAGAGGAATCTGCTTTTCAAGCTCCTTTGCTACAGCTTCTGCAAGATAAGATGAATCCGTAACCAGAACCGCACTTGCAAGCTTATCGTGCTCTGCCTGTGAAAGAAGGT
>JAZSAR010000010.1:0-2595 GCA_045601965.1 Clostridia bacterium | reverse complement strand
AAAGCCTTATTGCAACCTTATCGTTCTCTTCGGGTATTTCGTCGGTAGAGATGTACTGTTCGTCGGAATCCCCGTCAGCATTTTTGTATGCAAGCTCCACAATGTAGCCATACTTGGAATCAAGCAGAGAAACTATTTCTTCAACTGCGGAAACTTTCTTTCCTCTGTTGAAATAGAGCTTAACTGTGTCATTTTCGAGAGGAGTAAATTTGTCACTTCCCGAATACTTTTCAAGGTAATCAATGTAATTATAGTTTAATTTGTAGGTCTCTTTTTTGTCCGTCTTACTGTTTCTTATCTGGATGCTTTCTTCATCCATCTTTATGAAAGTTCCTGTAACCGCTGTATCTTCTGCTGTGGTAAGATAAGCAGTAAGAAAATCTTTGTCAAGGGACTCTTTATAGTCTATTACATCGTATTCCTTAAGCTCGTTGAGCTTTATTTCCTTGTAAGAAGAAGAGTTTACAAAAGTACTTGATGTACGGTCAATTTCGTTCTCGGCATCGCTGTAGAAGATATTCAAATCGTCCTCACCGTATTTTAATTTAACTATACCTGAGCTTGCAATTTTACCGTTGACAACCACAGTTTTATAGGTTTCTACAAATATAACCTCGGGTTTCTTGTCACCGTCGTTTGAAATAAATTTGAAAGAACCTACTTTTGTATCAGTTATGAAAGAAGGGTCAAATTCATAATCCTCTTCTGCTTCGGAACATATGCTCTTATCGTTGTAGATAAGATAAATTCCGTTTTCGGGAGCTGTAAGGGAGAATGATTTTTTGTTTTCGTTGCTGTCATAATAAGTTACGGTAGTGATGTTTGTCTCAGCATCTGTCTCGTAGCTTATAAGGTCTTCCACATCCATGCTGTAAGTTACGTTTTTGTTATCGAGAACAGTAATCTGGCTGATATATTCCTTGCCGTCATCATCCTCTGTAACTGTAGCACGTACCTGCTTTCCGAGATAAGAATTTATGTTTTTGAGATACTTTGAAGCAACGCGTAAATCTTCGTTTACTGTGTTTCCTTCCTTATCTGTATAGCGGATACGGATTTCATCTTCGTATAATGTACTTTTGGTAGAGTTAAGCTGGGTTGTTTCGGTGCCCCATACGATACCGGTTACTTTACGGGAGGGGGTGTCATCCTTAATGGTGACTTTACCGCCACCTCCACCGCCTCCGCCGCCTCCGCCGCTACCTCCGCCAACGGAGATGGAAGGTGTGGGAAGTTTGTTATTATCGGGGATTGAAAGTGCATTATATATCCATATTGCGGTGATACCTCTGGTTATGGGAGCGGTCTGTCCACCTGTATGAGAGGTGTTTTCAAACAGCTTTTTCTGAGCGGCAATTTTTATATATCCGTCAGGATAGCTGAGTCCGGTGTAAAGCTTTGCACACATAATCATCTTTACAGCCTGCTCGTATGTAACGGGAGCATCGGGCATAAAGTTTCCGTCCGGGAAACCTGCAATAATGTTCATGTCCTTTGCGATTTTTATGTAGCTTTTTGCCCAGTGAGCACTTCCGCCTACATTGTCTACATCGGGGAACCCTGAATCAAGAGCAGATTCTGTGCTGCTTCCTAAAAAGCAAACAATTATTTTTGCAAATTCCGCACGGGTAAGTGTCTGTTCCGGCTTATAGGAGCCGTCCGGAAAACCGGAGATTATCTCCTTATCAACCAAAGTGTCTAAAGCGGTTCCGAGGGGAGTAGAATAGTCTATGTCAGAAAATTCTGCTCCGGCAACTTCCGCTGAAGCTTCGGTTGCATTTGCTGTGTCAGCCGCATAACAAACAGGCATGGTGAGCATACCAAAAGCAAGCAAGAGACACAGGCATTTTTTTATAATGTTCATATTTTTACCTCCTTGATGAAATATTAATACATTATATATCTATTTTACCATAAAGTAATAGCTAAGTCAAAGGAATTTTATAGTCAGGCTTATATTTTTTGTCTGTTCTTTTTAATGGAGGAAATAAGAAATACAGCGCCCGCTAAAAACAGTATAAGAGAAAGTGCCTGGCTTGTCCTTATTTCCGTTCCCGGAATGTATAAACTGTCGGTGCGCATTCCCTCTATAAAGAAGCGGATAAGTCCGTACCATGTAAGGTAGAAATAAAAGCAAAAGCCGTTATATTTCACTTTTTTGGAAAGAAAATGTAAGATGGTAAAGCCAAATATGTTTAACAGTGATTCGTAAAGAAATGTGGGGTGAAACGGTCCTTCGCCGTTTATGCACATTCCGAGAAAATAATCATCGGAGCAAAGAGAGCCATGGGCTTCGCCGTTAACGAAGTTTCCCCAGCGCCCTACAGCTTGTCCTATCATAAAGCCCATTGCGGCAAGGTCAAGATAGTGGAGAACGGAGAGCTTTTTTACTTTGCAGTAGATAAATACCGTTAAAACGGCACCTATTACTCCGCCGTAAATTGCGAGACCGCCTTCCCATATTTTGAAAATGTCGGATAAATTGTCCTTATAGCTGTCAAATGAAAATAATACATAGTAAAGCCTTGCACATATTATTGAAACGGGGAGGGCATAGAGCACCATGTCCAGAATAGGCTCTGTACTTAAGCCATC
>JAZSAR010000009.1:0-4640 GCA_045601965.1 Clostridia bacterium | reverse complement strand
CTGTCTTAAGCCCCAAAAACCGACAATCATAATAGGTCATAGGGAAATAGGTTATATCCTTATATAAAAGAAGCGGAAACTGACGGAAGGACGAATCCACCGCCCTGCCGTTTAAGGTAACATTAAATTCCGGAAGTTTCGTACTTTCCGATGCGAAAACGGGAACTGTCAAAACAAGACTCATCGCCAATATAAGCATTAATATCCTTTTCATAAAACGCCTCCTTTGCAAAAAGCCGCTGATTCTCAGCGGCTTTTATTATCTCTTTGCCGCAATTCCGGCATTTTTATTATAACTGGCCCTCAATAACCTTTGTAACGCAGGAAAGTGCTTCTGCTGCCTTTGTTACATCCTTACCGCCTGCCTGTGCGCTGTCGGGCTTACCGCCGCCGCCACCGCCTGCGATTGCTGCAACTTCCTTTATAACCTTACCGATGTGAACGCCCTTTGAAACGGCATCCTTACTTGCACCGCCGACGAATGTAACCTTACCGTCTGTAACGGAAGACAATACAACCGCACAAAGTGCAACCTTGTCCTTTAAGTTGTCTATCATCTCTCTCATCTGCTCAACGGTGGAACCGTCAACGCTTGCGGTAATAACAGAAACTCCCTTAACGTCAACTGCGCTGTCTGTAAGGTTAGCGCTCTTGCTTTTGGAAATTTCAGCCTGGAGCTTATCATAATCTTTCTTGAGCTCGGCATTCTTTTCAACGAACGCCTTTGTTCTTTCAACAAGTGCACTTTCGGAGGACTTCATAAGTCCTGCAATTTCATTTATGATTGCATTTTTGCTTTCGATGTATGCTAAAACTCCGCTGCCTGTTACACCTTCGATTCTTCTTACACCTGCCGCAACGCCGCCTTCGGATATAATCTTGAAGAGGCCTGCTTCGTTGGTGTTGTCAAGATGTGTACCGCCGCAGAATTCGATGGAATAATCGCCCATCTTTACAACTCTTACAACTTCGCCGTACTTTTCGCCGAAGAGTGCGGTTGCGCCCATCTTCTTTGCTTCTTCAATGGGCATTTCTCTCTTTTCGATTGATAAACCTTCTAAAATCTTTTCGTTTACCATTGCTTCAACCTTAGAAAGCTCCTCGGCTGTCATTGCTTCAAAGTGAGAGAAGTCAAAACGAAGTCTTTCAGGATCAACGTAGGAGCCTGCCTGTGCAACGTGGCTTCCCAAAACTTCTGTCAATGCCTTCTGAAGAAGGTGAGTTGTCGAATGGTTTCTTGCGATAGCCATTCTTCTCTTTTTATCAACGATGAGGGAAACCTTGTCGCCCTTTTTGATTTCGCCTGCAGTAACAGTGATTTCGGAGGTGTGCTTGCCGCCGATTTTCTTGCAGTTTGTAACCTCGGCCTTAAAGCCTTCACCCTCTACTATACCGGTATCGCCAATCTGTCCGCCGCTTTCTGAGTAGAATACTGTTCTGTCAAACAATACAACTGCATTATCGCCTTCTGCTGCGCTTTCGCAGAATTCTCCGCCAACGATTACGGCTTCAACCGTTGCATCGCACTCCAAAGCATCATAGCCCAAAAATTCGGGATTGATTTCGTCTGGAATTGTAACATCATTGCTCCACGCATTGTCGGCATTTTCTGCTCTTGCGCTCTTTGCAGTCATTCTCTGATTGAGCATACAAGCGTCAAAGCCTTCCTTATCAACGCTCATTCCGTTTTCTCCCGCAATGTCAATTGTAAGGTCTAAGGGGAAACCGTAGGTATCGTAAAGACGGAATGCATCTTCACCGGAAAGCTCAGTCTTTCCTGCCTTCTTGGTTTCTTCCATATAGTCACCAAGAATAGAAAGTCCCTGGTCGATTGTTTCAGCGAAACGCTCTTCCTCAAGCTTTATAATCTTCTTTATGTAGTCGGCGTTTTCACGAAGCTCGGGATATGCACTTTCGCTTTCTGTGAATACGGTTTCAGCCAAAACGTGTAAGAATGTGCCGTTTAAGCCAAGTAATTTTCCGTGACGCGCCGCACGGCGGAGAAGTCTGCGAAGAACGTAGCCTCTTCCCTCGTTTGAAGGAAGGATACCGTCGGAAATCATAAAGCAGGTGCTTCTGATATGGTCTGTGATTGCACGAAGGGAAACGTCTGTCTTTTCCGCATCGCCGTACTTAATTCCGGTCATTTCGGAAATTTTAAGCATAATGTTTCTTATGGTGTCAACCTCGAAAAGGTTGTTTACGCCCTGCATAATAACAGCAAGGCGCTCAAGTCCCATACCTGTATCGATGTTGGGATTGGGAAGGCGGTTATAGTTGCCCTCTTCATCCTTGTCAAACTGTGTGAATACGAGATTCCAGAATTCCATAAAGCGGTCGCAGTCACAGCCAAGCTTACAGTCGGGCTTACCGCAGCTGTATTCCATTCCTCTGTCATAGTGGATTTCGGAGCAGGGACCGCAGGGGCCTGTTCCGTGCTCCCAGAAGTTGTCTTCCTTGCCCATTCTAACGATTCTGTCGGGGCTTACTCCAACCGTGTTTGCCCAGATGTCATAAGCTTCGTCGTCATCCTCGTAAATGGTAACCCAGAGCCTGTCCACGGGGATTTCCATAACCTCTGTGATGAATTCCCACGCCCAGGGAATAACTTCCTTCTTGAAGTAATCACCGAAGGAGAAGTTACCCAGCATTTCGAAGAATGTGCCGTGACGGGCTGTATGTCCTACGTTTTCGATATCGGGAGTTCTGATGCACTTCTGGCAGGTGGTAACTCTCTTTCTGGGGGGAGTTTCCTTTCCTGTAAAGTAAGGCTTCAAGGGAGTCATTCCCGCATTTATAAGAAGTACCGAGGGGTCATTTTTCGGAACAAGGGGGAAGCTCGGCATACGAAGGTGTCCCTTTGTCTCGAAAAATGCAAGATATTTTTCTCTTATTTCGTTAAGTCCTAATTTCTGCATTTAGCATCTACCTTTCAATTGGTGTACATACTACACCTATTTTAATCACTATATTATACCACCAAAAAGCAGCAAAGTCAAGTATATATACAGCAAAAAAGCCCGAAATACATCGGTATTCCGGGCTTTATCCTCATTCAATTACAGTAATTTTTCCTGCAGCGGTCGTAAGCTTTCCGTTTTTAACAATATATCTTACTTCCACATTGCACCACACATAGCTTCCGTCAGCGGTTTTTAATTTTACATTCTGGCTTCCGCCGTCATTTTCCGCTCCGCAAAGCATTTTTATAACTTTTTCATGATCGGGCTCATGTATGAAATCAATATTATCAATATTCTTGAGAAATCCTTTATACGCCATTTCTTCGGTCCAGCTTGAATCAAAATAATACTTCATATTATGGCTGAACTTTATTGTATCCTTCAATACATTATATTCGAATACCGTCACATCCGACAGCTGTTCAAGCACATTGAAAAGCTTTGCCTCTTCCTCACTCTTTCTCTTACTGAGCTTAATAAGGCTTGCTATAACGTAAACCATCAAAAATGCCGCAATCATAAGCATTCCGTATACTTTTATAAACAGTGAAGAAAGCTGCTTCGTGTAAGCGTGGGATTCATTACTGGTATAATTTACGAATATCTTCCAGTTATTTATTCCTGCATCGCCTACCGTAATGAAATTATTGACTTCGGAATTGTTTTTATAAACGCCTATTTTGTGGCCCCGGTTTTCTTTAAAATCCTTTTCTATCTCGTCATGGAGAGTCAGAAGTTCAAGATGCTCAGAAAGATGCTGGAACACACATGATTCATATGCAGATTCATCATTGCATGAAGAATATATTATTTTATAATCCTCATTGGCAATCAGGATACACCCCATTTCTCCAAAGGGCGGCGCATGTTCCTTAACTCCATTTAAAATATCCGTATAAATAACAGCACTTACTGTTCCGATAAGAGCTTCTCCGCTATATACCGGAGCTGTTGCGCCAAACCACCTATTATTTGTGTCAATGTTTCCCGGTGATATAACAGAGGATATGAATGCTTTTCCTTTTTCTGCAGCCGACTTTTCAGCAAAAAATGAGTTTAAATACTGCTCAGAATTTCCCATTTCATAAAGTTCTCTTATGTTATAGTATTTATATTTTACACCGCTGTTTTCTGTGCTTAAATTAAGATTTTTAACATAAATCCTTGCTGTTTCTTCATCGCCCGCTGCAGCTATTACTTCCACATTGTCGATAATGGATGAAATATTTAATTTAAATTCCTCTACAACTGCGTAGTTATAGTCAGAGAGGCGTTTTTTTATGCTCTCCTCAAAGAGACCGGAAATTTCGCTTTGCTGATATCTGACTCCCCAGAACACCAAAACAAAGAAAAGCACTATACACATTGTTATGATAAAGCTGCTTATTCTCTTGTGGTAGGACATATCCGAATTGAATGTTTTCTTGATATCTTCCTTCTCCCGCTCTTTTCTGTATTCAGCAGCGTAGAAATTACTTGATGTATATTTTTCATAAAAGCCGTTTACAGGCATGGGCTTTGCAAAATAAAATCCCTGAGCCTTTGTGCAGTCAAGCTTAAGAAGCGTATCGCATTGTTCTTTTGTTTCAACACCTTCGCTGACAACGCTGAATCCAAGGCGCTTGGATGTGCTTATAATATCAGGAAGAATAGTAAGATTTTTCTTTTGTTCCTCTG
>JAZSAR010000008.1:0-12595 GCA_045601965.1 Clostridia bacterium | reverse complement strand
CACGCAAAGATGAAAAGGAGATATTTATTATGGCGACAAAGAAAGAAACAGCAATTGAAACAAAGACAAGCAAGGAGTATTTAAATGAAGAAGTTGAAATTATGCTTCACAAGGATGACGGCAAATACAAGGATGACGTTGTTGTTATCCTGAACGGAACTGCTATGGTCGTTCCCAGAGGCAAAAAGGTTAAGATAAAGCGCAAGTATGCCAATATTATCGAGCAGTCTTTAGGGCAGAAGGCTATTGTATCGGCAAGAATAGAGGCTTTATCGGAAAATAAGGCATAAGAGACGAGGCTGGAAGTAATTGAAAGGAGTGGGCGGAGCCGATGAACATAAAATTTAGGATAACCCGAAAACAGCGCGAATTTATTAATGCTAAAGAGGACGAAGTGCTTTATGGCGGAGCCGCCGGAGGTGGCAAAAGCTATGGGCAGATTATAGATGCCTTCTTAAAAGCTATGCAGTATCCCGGAATAAAGCAGATTATATTCCGTAACTCCTTTCCTGAACTTAACCGCTCAATCATTCTCACGGCGCAGTCGCTTATACCCAAAAAGCTTTATACATATTCTTCAGTAACTCATAAAATGAATTTTATAAACGGTTCGTTTATTGAGTTCGGCTACATTGCATCAGATTCGGATGTTTCAAATTATCAGTCTGCGGAATATGACATCATCCGTTTCGATGAGCTTACTCACTTCACGGAGTATCAGTATAAATATATGAGATCCAGACTCAGAGGCGTAAATGATTTTCCCAAGCAGATAAAATCTTCCACAAATCCCGGAAGCCGCGGACATGCCTGGGTAAAAGAAATGTTTATTGTGCCATCGCCTCCGGGAAAAAGATTTAATAAGGACGATACTTCGTTTTTATTTATACCTGCGCTTGTTACGGAGAATAAATTCCTTATGAAAAGCGATAAAGGATATATAAAAAGGCTTAATAGCCTGCCTGCCGCACAGAGGAAAGCCCTTTTATACGGCGACTGGGATATTTATGAGGGACAGTTTTTTTCTGAATTCAAAAACTGCCCTGAGCACCACGAAGACAGAATTGGTACCCATGTAATTGAGCCGTTCACACCCCCTTCTGAATGGACGATTTACAGAAGTTTTGACTTCGGATATGCCCGCCCGTTTTCTGTTGGCTGGTGGGCTGCGGATTATGACGGAAGGCTTTATCGCATACTGGAATTATACGGTTGCAGAAAGGACGAAAACGGTTTTGCTGTGGCAAATACCGGCGTGAAATGGACTCCGGAAAAGATTTTTGCAAAGGTTTCCGAAATGGAAAAAAGTCATCCCTGGCTTAAAGGGAAGGATGTTTTCGGAGTAGCAGACCCGTCCATATGGGACAAGTCCAGAGGTACAAGTGTTGCCGATGTGGCGGAAAGCTTTTCGGTATATTTTGAAAAGGGCGACAACAACAGAATCCCGGGATGGATGCAGGTGCATTACAGATTGCAGTTTGATGAATCGGGCATTCCGATGATGTATATATTTTCAAACTGTGAGGGATTTATAAGAACTTTTCCTTCGCTTGTGTTTTCCAAAACACAAGCGGAGGATCTGGATACTGAGGGAGAGGATCATATTGCCGACGAGGTGCGTTATATGTGTATGGCGCATCCGATTACTCCGACGGCAGAGAGTGTGCCAGGAGAAATTGTGGCATTTGATCCTCTTTCTGATGACAGGAAAGTGGGCAGATATGATTTTTTAAAACATATATAAATTAATTGAGCAAGTTTTTGCGGAAAGGAGATTTATGAATAATAAGCTTAGCAAAAAGACAGGTAAAGAAAAAATTGCCGAAGCTTCGGCGATTTTGGAAAAATACAGACAGGGCAAGGTAAACTTGGAAACAAGGATTGTTGAAGAGGAAAAGGCATGGAAGCTGCAGATGTGGCAGGGAAAGGATAACTCTACCGGGATTATGCCGTCAAGCAGTGCCTATATGTGGAACTCTGTAATAAATAAGCACGCGGATATGATGGATAATTATCCTGTGCCGTTTATGCTCCCCAGAGAGGAATCCGACAAGGAGGAGGCAGGGATTCTTTCGGATATTGTTCCGGTTATTCTCGAAAGGAATGATTTTGAGGAAACCTATTCCCAGGCCTCATGGTATAAGCTTAAACACGGTACAAGCTGTTATGGCGTATTCTGGGATCCTGAAGCTGATAACGGAATTGGTGATATTTCGGTTAAAAACATAGATTTATTAAGAATTTTCTGGGATCCGACGGTTTCGGAAATTCAGAAGAGCCCAAATCTTTTTATATGCTCGGCGGTGGACACGGATATGCTTAAGGATATGTATAAGGACGAGAATATCGGAAGCGAGCGTGTTACGCTGACGGAATATGAAAAGGATGACAATGTGGACAGAAGCAATCAAAGCATGGTTGTGGACTGGTACTACAAAAAGAGGGATGGCGGAAAAACGGTTCTTCATTATTGCAAATTCACCGGAGATACGATTTTATATTCTTCTGAGGAGGACCCCTTATATAAAAAGCGGGGCTATTACGACCACGGAATGTATCCGGTGGTATTTGATACATTGTACCCCGAGGCAGACCAGATGACTGGCTATGGCGTTATAAGCGTGACAAAGGACTCCCAGGGATATATTGATGCTTTGGATGCTCTTTTGATGAACTACGCCAAAAAGGCGACCACGCCCAGATGGTTCAAGAAGAAGGATGTGGGCATAAATGAAAAGGAATTTGCTGACTGGACAAGGCCTTTCGTATCAGTTACGGGAGATATTTCCCAGGAAAGATTTCAGCAGATAATAATGGCACCTTTGAGCGGGATTTATTATAACCTGTTGGAGCGTAAAATAGCGGAGCTTAAGGAAACCAGCGGCAACCGCGATGTAAACACCGGCGGAACACAGAACGGCGTCACATCGGGGGCGGCAATTGCAACGCTTCAGGAAGCGGGAAACAAAACTAATCGTGATGCGATAAAGACAAGTTACCGGGCTTATGTCAAGGTGATAAACCTCGTGATTGAGCTTTTGCGCCAGTTTTATACGACGGAGCGCTCTTTCAGAATTGTAAAGCCCAACGAGGGAGAAAAATTCGTATCCTATTCCAATAAGGGTATAGCGCTTCAGGATGTAAAGGGGCCCGGCGGCGCCTTACTTAAAGATAGCGAAGGAAAGGCGCTTAAGAGGCTTCCGGTATTCGATATTGATGTTAAGGCGCAAAAGACAAATCCCTATTCCAAGCTGAGTCAGAATGAAACTGCAAGCAATTTGTACAAAATGGGAATATTCAACCCGGAAAACGCTCAGAGCGCTCTTACTATGCTTTCCATGATGGACTTTGACGGAAGGGAAGAAATTATACGCAGAGTTTCAGAAGGGGAAGAATTATATAATACTGTAGAACAGCTTAAAATGCAGAATCAGCAGCTTATGGGCTTTATTGCCAAACTAAGGAGAGGCACGCCGGAGATTGGTGGTGGGGAGAGTACACATAAAGTTGAAGGCGGTGCGATGAAGGCATCGCTCCCTATGAGCCCTGGCGGGAATCCGGTGGCGGTAGCGGCAAGGGGGGCTGAGAGGGCAGCACTTACAGATTACGGAAAAACATTGGTTGACAGAGCCAATGATGTTAAGGAGGAATAAAAATGTCACTTTTTAGAATTGAAACACCTTTGGATAAAAAGAGAAAGGCCGATGAGATCCTTGCGCAGGGAAAAGGGCCTTTGAAAGAAATGCCCGTTGAAAAGGAGTTAGAACCTGCGACATTTTACAAGGAGAAGGAACAGACCGCAGAGAAAAGTCCTGATATTAAAATGAATCGTGGAAAGAAAGTATATAAAACAAGGGAATTTGACTATGATATAAATGAGGATCCGTTATATCAGCAGTATCTGGCTTCGGCAAAGCGTAACGGGCAGGCTGCAATGACCGATACCATGGCAAAAGTTGCATCTCAGACCGGAGGCATTGCCGGAAGCTATGCGGTATCTGCGGGAGCTACTGCATATAACGACTATATGCAGCGCGCAAACGACATTATTCCGGAGCTTGAGCAGATTGCATATTCCCGCTATCAGGATGAGCTTGCCCGTGACCTTAAAATTCATGAAATGGATGAAGCCGACAGGTGGGAAAAAGCGGGCGTTGATGCGGTGCTTAATAAATATCAGACAGAGGGCATAGAGGCATTGTCCGAAGACGAAGTAATTGATTTATATGCCGGAGGCTATTACATAAAGGACGGCAAGGTGTATGGCAAAGAGGGCGAGCTTGCCAGCGAAAACAGGGAGAAAGCAACTAAAGATGCTGCAACAAATGCGTTGCTAAGAAGATATCAGAAACTGGGAAGAAGCGGGCTTTCTGAGGATGAAATAGTATATCTTGAAACAGAGGGCTATTACTTCGACGGAGATGTTTTAGTGAAAAGTGCTGACGGTATGCGATATGCAACCAAGGATGAAGCGGGCAAGGAAAAGTATTATACGGCATATGAGGATTACAATCTGCATGGCTGGGGAAATATGAGTGAAAAAAACAGACTGGAGCTAAAAAAAGAGGGCTTCTGGTACGATGAAAAGTCAGGCATGATAACAGACGGTGTACAGCTTTATGCATGGGGCGACGGAACGCCTATGGAAAATGTTAAGAATGAATATTTTAAGGGGCGCGACATAAGCTACGCCAATGAAATGCTTAAGGAAAACGGATATACATATATGGATGAGGTGCTTTACGATCCGAAAGGACAAAAGGTGATGATTGACCATAATGAGCTGTGGGACGAAGCGATGCGCGTATTTCAGTCTGAGGGTTATGATAAGCTGACACCTTTGCAGAAAGCGGTGATAGATTATTACGGTAACTATGACGAAAAGAAAGGCTGGGTTTACCGTGACGGCATGGCGTACGCAGGACCTAAGACACATAGAATAGGGCTTTTTAACTGAAGGGAAGAAGAAATATAATGGGAGAGTATATAGTAAAAAGAGGAGATACGCTGTCGGCTATAGCTGCGGCTAATAGACAAAAAGGGACGTACCTTTTTTGTCAACTTTTGATTGACAAATTTTAACTGAAATGATACAATTCTGTGTAGGGTGATGTTATGAGCAGATTAGCAAGAGAAATTAGCCCCACAGGATTGTATCATATTGTTTTTCGTGGGGTAAACAAACAACATATTTTTGAAGAAGAAACAGATTATCTGAAAATGATACACGTTTTGTATGAGTTAAAAACAGAACTGTCGTTTGAAATATATTCATATTGTTTTATGAGTAATCATGTTCATTTATTGCTAAAAGAAAAAAGTGCGGGAGAAATTTCAAAGATAATGAAAAGACTCCTCACAAAGTATGCAATGTATTTTAATAAAAAATATCAGAGAAGCGGGGCATTGATAGCTAATCGATATAAAAGCCAGCCGGTGGAATTTGACGAATATTTTCTTTCAGTCATAAGATATATACACCAAAACCCTATAAAGGCTGGTATTGCTGATAAAATTGAAGACTATCGTTGGAGTAGCTATAAAGAATATGTGGGAGGCAGAAAGAATATTGCTGATACTGATTTTGTATATCAATTGATTACGAAAAAAGAATTTAAGCAATTCCATCAGGCACCGGAGACAGAGGTCTTTTTAGTTAGCGACAAAATGAAAATTAGCGATGAGGCAATTAGACGTGCAATTATAAAAGAACAAAAAATAGAACCACAGCAAATAAGCACTTTTGACCGAGCAAGAAGAAATGCTTTGCTGAATGAATTAAAGGGGAAATATTCTATCAGGCAACTTGAGAGAGTTACTGGTATATCAAGAGGAATTATAGCAAAAGCATGACAAAAAAGGTACGTCCCCTTTTGTCATAATCTCACGACAAAATGGAATAGCAACAGCACAACAAAAGGAGTGGTTAGATAATGGACACTGGAAAGATGAATAACTATAAATATTATGCTAGTTATGATTATGAACCGGAGGTTATTTTAGAATCAGATAATCCGCAAATGGAGATTTTGCATATATGGGACGGATTTTTCACATTTATATTCGGGAATGCAAAAACGAATGGAAGCGGATGGCGTGGATTCACAAAAGACTACAACCAGTGCGAAGGTGCATTTGGAGATGACGAAACGGATGTTATAACGGATTTGCAGGAATACATTGATGATATGAAACAATATGAAACAAAACAGTTTAAATTTAAAGAAACAAAAGAGGTTTACAATTTGCTTTGTTCCTGGCTTAAAGAGGCAAAGAAAAAAGGTTGTAAATCAATTATAGTAAAAATTAATTAGTGGAATAAGATATAATTGATTTGAATGGCAAAAAGGACGCAGGGGTGCGTCCTTTTTGTTTTACGGAACGCCTGAAACCGCCAAACCCTACAAGTTGCATCAAAACGGGTGTAAAATATAAAAAGCACGTTCCTGTTTGCCCCGAAAGCTTTTGCGCTCTATAATTTATTGAAATTCATAAAAAAGCACACTTTCGGTAAACTTTCGTTTTTGATGATATTGACAATTAAAGGAAGAGATGCTATACTGAGATGGAAAGAAAAATAGCAAAATATATCAATTCAATTGGACAATATAAATCATTGACATTAATAATACGCTAGGGTATAATAAATTCACACAAAAAGGGAAGGGTTGATTTAATGAAAAAAGTATGTATCTTGCTTACGGTACTTGCTATGCTTATGTCAATGTGCATAGCGGTATCGGCATCGGAGGATATCGTTTTAACACCGTCTGATGTGGATTATCAGACGGGTGTTTCGGTTTCTTCCGGTGAAATTGCCAAAATCAGAGCGGGAGGCCGCTTTGGTTTTGAAGGCGTTGACCTTACGGGTATAAAATCAATAACCGTTGAAGGAACCTGTAATTATGAGGGTCGTAACAACGAAATTTTACAGGTGAGAATCGGAAGCCCCGATAACGGCGGAACGGTAATTGCCTATGTAAGAATGGATGACGATACAAAGTCAAGCTTTTCTGCAGATATTGAAGCTCCCGTAACAGGTGTGCAGAATTTATATTTTGTGGCACAGTTTTCGGGCGTGAGTGCTCCTGTGGCAGCTACCAAGGTAAATAAGGTTATTTTATCAAAGGAGCCTTCAGGAAATGAAAAATATGTTCCCGTTCCCGATTCTGCAATAATCGACAACTATCACGATACCTGGGTTGCTGTTGACGGAATGGGACGAGCCGTTGCCGACTATGAAGAGGTTGGCGACTTAAGAAGCGAAGAAACCGAAATCGGTATGTTTTACTGGAACTGGCACGCCAGAGGAGAAAGCAACGTAAGAATTCCCTGGAAAATAAATGAAAAGTTTCCCGACGCCTATGCAGATTATGAGCATCCTGCCTGGGACTTGAAGGGACGCTATTACTGGAACGAACCCATTTTCGGTTATTACGATAATCTTGACTACTGGGTGTACCGTAAGCAGGCGATACTTCTTGCCAATGCGGACGTTGACGTAATTTTCTTTGACGGAACAAATATGACCAATGTGTGGTATGCAGGCTTAAAGGTGCACTATGAAGCATGGCGGGATGCAAGAGCATCTGGCGTTGATGCACCGGGCATTTCCTGGATCACTTCCTGGAAAACAGACCGTACACAGGCAGTTAAATACATATATCAGGAATTTTTCCGTGAAGGTAGATACTCCGATCTCTGGTATTACCGTGACGGCAAGCCTATGATTATCACGGACAGAGGTCTTGTGGAAAGACTTGAATATCCCAATGACAGTATTGACGGGGCAATAACAAGGGAAGCCTTCAATTTCTTCACAATGTACAGAACAGCAAGCCGGATCGAGGGTAAAATCGGGCCCAATGATCAGCTTATGTGGCTTGATGTTTATCCCCAGAGTTTATACGGTCAGGATGAGAATGGCAGAGTTCAGTTTGTATCCCTTGGTCTTGCTAAAAACGAATCCTATGTATGGGGTCCCGGCACCGTTGGCGTATTTTCCGATCCCTACACAATGGGAAGAAGCTATACCGTTGCCTTCGGTGAAGACTGGAGAGAGGGCACCTACAGAGAAAACTACTTCTTTATGGAACAGGCAAGCCGTGTTCTTGATGTGGATCCTGCCTTCGTATTCGTTGACGGCTGGAACGAGTGGATTGCGGGAAGACAGCACAGCTATTCAGGAGTTGAAAACTGCTTCGTTGATACCTATGACAATGAAGGAAGCAGAGATATTGAGCCCACAAGAGGCGAGCTTAAGGACGATACATACTGTCAGTTTATTGACTTTGTGAGAAAGTATCAGGGCGTTCGCCCCGCACCCCTTGCATCCGCAGAAAAGACGATTGATATAGAAGGTGACATCGCACAGTGGAATGACGTTGACCCCGAATTTATCAATGACAATACCGACTTTGAGCGTGACAGCACGGGATATATGAATCCCGAAACAGGGGAGCGCTTCCGTTATACAACAAAGGTAAATAACGCAATTTCCCGTGCAAAGGTTGCCCGCGATGCCGAAAACTTCTACTTTATGGCAAAGACCACACGCCCCATCGTGGAAGGAACAGCTAACTGGATGAACCTTTACATCAATGCAGACAGAAACTACGCAACGGGCTTTGAAGGTTATGACTATGTTGTAAACTTCTCGGGAGCAGGTGTAATTTCAAAGTTTGCCGATAAGGCTTATACAGTTACCGACATCGGAAACGTTTCCTATAAGGTGTCAGGCGATACACTGGTTATAGCAGTTCCAAGGGCATTAATCGGCGAAACAGGCACAGCCGACCTTGAATTCAAGTGGACAGACTCAGTTGAATGCAAGGGAGATATAGTTGAATTCTATAACGGCGGAAGCGTTGCTCCCATGGGACGCTTTAACTTCCTCTATACAGAAATTGCTCAGACCGCGTTAAGTCCGGCTGAAAAATCCGCCTTCACGGAGGGTGCAATGGTTGGCGAAGGAAAAATGAAAATGATTGCCGACGGTGCAAAGATGAGGGTTTACGAGCCCGACACAAGATGTGTCCCCGTAATGGATAACGGTGTATTATACTATCCTGCCCGTGCACTTAACGACATTTTGGGCTATGGCGAAACCAAGGTTGAATTTGAGGTGGAGGATAACCTTCTTCACGTTTCAACCCACGGACTTAATGAAAATGATGAAATCTGCGACGAATACTGGATTTATTCGGGAATTGATTCGCTTGATGCAAGAGTAAACGGCTATCACAAAGCTCTCACAAATCCTGTAAAGATGATAAACGGAATTCCTTACGTTCCCGTAACCTATCTTTCAGATTGCTTAGGCTGGAAGCTTTATGATGCAGGCGACGGAATTTATGCGATGAGCAAAACGGGAATATCGGAAGAAATTATTGCCGGTGCAAAGGCACACTTAGGATAAGGAGGGATAAAATATGAAAAAGTTAATATCTTTATTAATTACATTCTGTATGGTTTTATCTCTCGGTACAGTTCTTTCATATGCAGAGGATGAAATGCTTGACAAAAAAGGGTGGACTGCAGAAGCTTCCAGCGTATTTGCAAATTATACAGCCGAAAAAGTTCTTGACGGAAAGAGAGAAACCTACTGGCACACCTATTATGAAGTTGTGGAAGGCAAGGCAGCAAACAAAACACCCCCTCCTTATGAGCTTACAATTGACCTTGGCAAAGAATTCGTTATTTCAGGCTTTTCATACCTTCCCAGAACAGGAGAGTCCTCCACGGGAAGAGTTACAAAGTATGAAATCTACGGCTCGGACGGAACGGATAACTTTGTTTTAATCGGCTCGGGAGAATTTCCCAACAACGAGGATGAAAAAACAGTAAAGTTCAAAAACAACATTCCTGTTAATAAGATTAAATATAAGATACTTGATGCCGTTGGCGGATGCGGCGTTGTTGCAGAATTTGACCTTGTCAAGGAGGATGCTGCACTTCCCAAGGTGGCGCTTTCTGATGTAACAGCTGAAACCTTTGTATCGGAAGCTCCTAAGGCAGAGGAAAAGCCCAAGGAAGAAAAGCCTGCCGGAGGTACAATAGCACCTGCAACCGGCGAGAAAAAAGTTGAAGGAGAGGTTCCCGTTGATCCCAGATACGTTGATAAAAACGGCTGGACAGCCTATGCAGAGCACAGCTTCCCCACGGGAGATACACCGGAAAAGTCCATCGACGGTAACCCTATGAGCTACTGGCACTCATATTTCAAGACGGTTGACGGAGTAAATCAGAAGGCACCCATGCCCTATGATATAATTTACACCCTCCCCTCCGTAACAAGCATAGCAGGTTTCTGCTACACACCAAGACAGACCGATGGTTCAACCTCCGGTATCGTGCTTGAATATGAATTTTACGGAAGTGCGGACGGCTCCGATAACTGGGTAATGATTGAATCCGGCACATTCACAAATGACAGAGCCTCAAAGGACGTTCACTTTATATGCAACCTTGATGTTAAAAAGGTTATGTTTAGAGTTAAGTCCGGTCTTAACGGCTATGCTGTAATAGGCGAATTTGACCTTATGGTAAAAAGGGATGGAATTACTACCGTACCTCTTTCTGAGTATGAAGCATATAAGGAAGAAAACAAGGTGGTATATGTTGATACAGACGGGATAGCGGCAGAATCCAGCTCCGAATGGACAGGTCATGCTGCATCGCTGGCGGTTGACGGAAATCCGGGCAGCTACTGGCATAAGAATCCCGATGATAAGGGAATGATTCTTTTAAGGATTGACCTTGGCAGGGAATATGAAATAGCAGGCTTTACCTACTATCCCAGACGTGACGACATAAAGGGACACTGGAAAAAGTACAATATGTATGCAAGTACCGATGATAACGAGTATGTATCTGTACTTGACGGCGCGACCTTTGATGTAATTGACTATACAAGTAAGGATATAAGGTTTGCAGAGCCTGTTAAAATGCGATATGTGGAATTTGAAATAGACGAATACCACGGACACTGCGCAGCGGCTGAAATAGGCTTCTATCAGACAAAGGAAATCGTAGCAGAGGAAAAGACTATAGAAAAATATGTTCTCCAGATTGACAATCCCGTGATAAAATCTGAGATAAACGGCGTAGCTAAGGAGACAACTCTTGACGTATCGCCCTTTATCAAAAACAGCAACACGATGATTCCTTTAAGAGGACTCTTAGAAGAGATGGGTGCAACTATTGAATGGAACGGAGAAAATCAGTCCATAACGGTTAAAAAAGGTCTTATAACCATTGATATGCAGATAAAAAGAAGGCAGGTTTATGTAACGAATGCCAAGGGCACAATCCGTTACGCTTTCAGAACATCTCCCATCATAAAGGATTCAAGAACCTTTATCCCCTTAAGATTTATATCCGAAAACTTGGGCTATGATGTTGCCTGGGACGGGGAGACAAGAACCATTACCATAACAACCCCCGAGGAGTAAAAAACGATGTTTAAAGCGGTGTGATTTATCACGCCGCTTTTTAATTTAAAACAACAATATTTTAAAGAAAAAGTCTTAAAAAAGTCAAAAAAGTTAAGGAATTTGCCGAAAAAATGTGGTACAATATAAAAGGCGGTACTTTAGTGGGAATTGGTGCTTAAATTTATAAAAAAGCATTAAAAATATCTAAAAAAGTATAGCTATTTAAAAAATAATGTGATATAATAAATTACAATAAAAAAAGGAAGGATTGATTCAATGAAAAAAGTATGTATCTTGCTTATGGTGCTTGCTATGGTTTCGTCCATGTTCATAGTGGCATCAGCAGCGGAAGACATCGTTTTAACACCCGCTGATGTGGATTATCAGACAGGGGTTAAAATGTCTGCCGATGCAATCAGCAAAATCAAGGTGGGAAGCCGCTTTGGTTTTGAAGGAGTGGACTTAACAGGAATAAAGTCCATAACGGTTGAGGGCGCATGCCCTTATACAGGACGTAACAACGAAATTCTTCAGGTGAGAGTGGGAAGCCCCGATAACGGCGGAACAGTAATTGCCTATATAAGAATGGACGATGACACCAAGACAAGCTTTACGGCAGATATCGAAACTCCTGTAACAGGCGTGCAGAATCTTTACTTTGTAGGACAGTTCTCAGGTGTCGGAACAGAAGGCTACACAAAGGTAACAAGGGTTATCCTTTCAAAGGAGCCTTCGGGAAATGAAAAGTATGTTCCGATTCCCGATTCTGCCATAATCGACAACTACCACGACACATGGGTAGCTGTTGACGGTATGGGTAGAGCGGTTGCGGACTATGAAGAGGTTGGCGCTGTTAAAGAAGGGGAAAGAGAAATAGGTATTTTCTACTGGAACTGGTTCCCGAGACAGGACTTGAATGCCAGAATTCCCTGGAAGATAAACGCGGAATTCCCCGAAGCTTATGACGATTATGACCATCCGGCTTGGGATACCAAGGGTAAGTATTACTGGAACGAACCCATCTTCGGTTATTACGATAACCTTGACTACTGGGTATACCGTAAGCAGGCAATACTTCTTGCCAATGCCGACGTTGACGTAATTTTCTATGACGGAACAAACCAGTCAAACGTATGGTATGCAGGTTCCAAGGTTCATTT
>JAZSAR010000007.1:0-17202 GCA_045601965.1 Clostridia bacterium | reverse complement strand
AACGGAAAATATGTGGGCTACACCCAGGTTTCAAGAATGCAGTCGGAATTCAATATAACAAAATTCGTAAAAAAGGGCACGAATACCGTAACTGCTAAGGTATTAAAGTGGTGTGTCGGAAGCTATTTGGAGGATCAGGACTGCTTCAGAATGAACGGAATTTTCCGTGACGTTTATCTTTTATCAAGAGAAAAGGGACATCTTAAGGATATTGAAATAACGGCAGACACTAAGGAAATCAAGGTAAGCCATAGCGATTTTGAAATATTTGATGCAGAAGGTAAGAGCCTTGGTAAAAAGGTTGAAAAGCCCATACTCTGGAGTGCGGAAAAGCCCTATCTTTACACCGTAGTTGTAAAAAACAAAAATGAATACATTCCCTTCCGAGTTGGTATGAGAGAAATAGAAATCAACAAAGACGGGGAGCTTTTGATAAACGGAAGTATGGTAAAGATGATGGGTATAAATCATCATGACACCCATCCTGAAACAGGATATTATGTGCCAGAGGATTTCCTGCGTTCCGAGCTTCTTAAAATGAAGGACTTGAACATAAACTGCATAAGAACAAGCCATTATCCCCCCACACCTGAATTTCTTAATATGACAGACGAAATCGGCTTTTACGTTGTGGATGAGGCGGATGTTGAAACCCACGGCTTTAACACAAGAAACATCGGCGGAAGTGGCGCGGGCTTTGATAACGATCCTGCCTGGCCCTGCAATAAAAAGGACTGGGAACCTATGTTTGTGGAGCGAATCGAACGCCTTATGGAACGTGACAAAAACCACGCCTCTGTAATTATGTGGTCAATGGGTAACGAAAGTAACTACGGCCCCAACTTTGATGCGATGCTCAGCTACGGACACAAGAGAGATAAAACAAGAATAGTGTTCTACGAGCGCGCAAGGGTGGTTGACTATAACTGCGACACCGACATCCGATGCAGAATGTATCCGAGATTAGAGGACATCGACGAAATTATGGCAACAGATGACCGCCGTCCTTACTTTGTAATCGAATACGGTCACGCTATGGGTAACAGCCCCGGCGAAATCGATTTATATGTTGAAAAGTTTTACGAATACAAGCACTGCCTCGGCGGATGCATATGGGAGTGGGCAGACCACACCGTTAAGGATGCAAACGGCGTTGCCCGCTACGGCGGTGACTTCGGCGAAACCATTAACGACGGAAACTTCTGCGTTGACGGTCTTGTTTTCTCCGACAGAAGCTTTAAGGCAGGAAGCCGCAACGTTAAATTCTCCTATCAGTATATGAAGGCGGAGCGAAACGGAAATAAAATTACCGTTGAAAACCGCTACAGCCACACAAATCTTTCTGAATTTACTGCTGCCGTTGAGCTTATGGTGGATGGTGTTGTGGAAGAGAGGAGCGAGCTTAAGTTATCCTGTAAGCCACACGGAAAAACGGAATTTACCCTTCCTTTCAGCCTTCCCGAAAGCTGCACCCTCGGAGCGTATGTGACATTTACCCTGGAAAAGGACGGAGACATACGTGCAATGAAGCAGTTTGAAATAAAAGAGTGCAAGGTTAAGAAAATCCGCCCCGGCGCAAAGTTTACGGACTTTATATGTGAAGGCGACAAGGTTTATATTGAGGGCGACGGCTTTACATATGTGTTTGACAGACACTACGGAACCTTCTCATCAATGATTAAAAACGGAATGGAACAGCTTTCCGATATCTTCCGTTTATCTGCCTTCAAGGCGGCAACGGATAACGAAAGACATTTCAAAAAATCCTGGGAGCTTGAAAACGATAATACCCATTCCGAAAATATGAACAAAACCTTCTTAAAGGTTTACGATACAAAAATTGAGGATAACAAAATCATAGTTGATGCATCACTTGCAGGCGTATCAAGAACGCCCTACATAAGATACACGGCAATTTACGAATTTTTCAGAAACGGAATGGTGAAGCTTACCACAAAGGCAAAGGTAAAGCCCGAGTACACCACCTTCCTTCCGAGATTAGGCTATGAAATAAAGAGCCCCGTTTCAAACCTTGGCTTTACCTACTTTGGTATGGGTCCCTATGAAAACTACTGCGATATGCATCTTCACGCACCCGTAGGTCTTTACCGTTCAACTGCGGACAGTGAATATGTAAACTATCCCGTTCCCCAGGAGCACGGAAACCACTATAGGACAAAGATGCTGAAGCTTGATTCCGGTCTTACCTTTATGACGGATAACTTCTTTGAAATCAATGTTTCGTCCTACGATACGGAAACGCTTGCCTATGCCCGTCATACCGATGAGATAAAGAAAAACGGAATGACCAACATAAGAATCGACTACCGCGTTACGGGAATCGGTTCTGCAAGCTGCGGTCCGATGCTCAGGGCATATAACAGAATAATGGATAAAGAAATTGAATACAGCTTCTATATAAAGTAAAGGAGACGGTGAAATGAGACAGTATGAAAGCTATAATTTTTTAGGAGAAAACAGGGAGAAGGCACGTTCTTACTATATTCCCTATGATTCAATAGAAAATGCACTTTCAGGAAAAAAGGAAAATTCCCCTTATTATGAGCTTCTTAACGGAAAGTGGGACTTTTGCTATTTCAAAAATGAACGTGAATTTACTCACAATCCCGCATCCTGGGACAAGATAAAGGTTCCCTCCTGCTGGCAGACAGAAGGGTATGATAATCATCAGTACACCAACTACAACTATCCTTTCCCGGTGGACCCTCCCTTTGTTCCCGACGATAATCCGGTAGGACTTTATAAAAGAGAGTTTGAGCTAACGAAGGAAGAGGCGAAGGACGAGACCTACATCGTTTTTGACGGTGTATGCTCCTGTATGTATTTATACATAAACGGAGAATATGTAGGCTATACAAGAGGAAGCCACCTTACCGCTGAGTTTGATATCACGCCTTATGTTAAGGTGGGTAAAAACGAAATTACCGCAAAGGTATTAAAGTGGTGCGCAGGAACATATTTGGAGGATCAGGACTTTTTCAGAATGAACGGTATTTTCCGTGACGTGTATCTCTTAAAGAGAGAAAAAGGACACCTTAAGGATATTGAAATAACTGCAGACACTAAGGAAATTACGGTAAGCCATCCTGGCTTTGAAATATTTGATGCAGAAGGAAAAAGCATTGGTAAAACCATAGAGACTCCCATTTTGTGGAATGCGGAAAAGCCCTATCTTTATACCGTAATCGTTAAAAATGGAAGAGAATATATACCCTTCCGCGTTGGTATGAGAACTGTTGAAACCAACAAAAACGGCTTTTTCATAAACGGTGTTTCCGTTAAATTAAAGGGTGTAAACCGCCACGATTCCCATCCCGTAACAGGCTGGACAATGGATGAGGACTATGTTTATGCTGAGCTTCTTAAAATGAAGGACTTAAACATAAATTGCATAAGAACAAGCCATTATCCTCCCACTCCCGCATTTTTGGATATGACGGACGAACTGGGCTTTTATGTAATTGACGAGGCGGACTATGAAACCCACGGCTATATTTCAAGAAGTGTGCATCCCTACCGCGGATATGACGACGATATTATCTGGCCCAGCCATCATCCCTTGTGGAAGGAAGCCCTTGTTTCAAGAATTGAACGAACAGTTGAGCGTGACAAAAACAGAGCATCTGTAATTATGTGGTCCATGGGTAACGAGTCTAACTACGGAAGAAACACAGAAGCGATGCTTCTCTGGACAAAGAACCGCGATTCCTCCCGTCCCTTACACTATGAAGGAGCGCACGTTGCAAGAGATATGGCTCCCGTTGATGTAAGAAGCAGAATGTATCCTTCTCCTGCGGAGATGGAACGACTTGCGGCACTGGGTGATGACAGACCCATCTTCCTTTGCGAATTTTCCGCATCCATGGGTAACGGCCCCGGCGACCTTTATGAATACACCGAAAAGTTTTATTCAAATCCCTTATTTATAGGCGGATGCAGCTGGGAATGGGCAGACCATACAGTTGTTGAAGACGGCAAGCCCAAATACGGAGGAGACTTCGGTGAGGAAACCCACGACAGCTATTGGTGCGTTGACGGAATCGTCTTCCACGACAGAAGCTATAAGGGCGGTTCCTGGGAGCTTAAGCACGTATATCAGGGCTTTACTGCTTCCCTTGACGGCACTAAAGTAAAAATTACCAACCGCTATGACTTTACCGACCTTTCCGAGTTTGATTTAAGACTTTCATTAACCGTAAACGGTATCGAGACAGAAGAAAAGATAATGAAGATAGAGCTTCCCGCACACGAAACAGCCGAGCTTGAATTGCCTTTTGATATTCCGCTTGAGGCAAAGTGCGGAGCATATGTTAATGTTCAGCTCCTTAAAGACGGGGCAGAGGTTGGTATGAAGCAGCTTGAAACAAGCTGTAAGGCAGTTCCGGTTGAAACAGGAAAGGCGGCAGAATTAAAGGAAACAGAATTTGATATCATTGCTGAAAGCGGCGATATGTGCTATACAATAGAAAAGTCCAAGGGTATGATAATAAGCATCAAAAAGGGCGGAAAAGAGCTTCTTTCAGAGCCTTCCTTCCTTTCTGTATGGCGTGCCCCCGTTGATAATGACAACCGTCCCAAAGGCGACTGGGTAACGGATAAAATCCGCTTTACACATCAGAAGGTTTACGGCTATGAAATTGCAGGAAACAAGGTAATATTTGATTGCTCGCTTTCCTCGGTTTCAAGAATGCCCTTTGCATCCTTTAAGCTTATATACGAATTTTTCCAGGGCGGACTTATGAAGGTGACTCTGGGGGGGAAGCTTATGCAGGAAAGACTTCGCAATTTCCTTCCCAGATTCGGCTTTGAATTTAAGCTTAAGAATAAAAACGAAAGCTTTACTTATAAAGGAATGGGCCCCTTTGAGTGCTACCGCGATATGTGCCACCACGTTGCTTTCGGCACCTATGAAAGCAGTGCAAAAGAAGAATATGTCAACTACATAATTCCTCAGGAGCACGGAAATCACCTTGGTACAAAGAGCCTTGAATTGGGATCAGGCCTTACCTTCCTTTCGGACGAAGGCTTTGAATTCAATATATCTGAATACGATTCAAAAACTCTTACAGACGTGATGCACTCAGATGACCTTTCGGGCAAGAAAAGCGACCACACAAACCTTAGGATTGACTACTTTGTATCGGGCCTTGGTTCTGCAAGCTGCGGTCCTGACCTTCCCGTAAAGTTCAGAGTACCCTTCGGCGATGTAAAATTCAGTTTCTATATCAAATAAAGGAGATGGTAAAATGAGACAGTACGAAAACGTTAAATTTTATGAGGAAAACCGCGAAAAACAGCGTTCCTATTACATTCCCTATGATTCGGTTGAAAGTGCCCTTGCTTTTGACAAGCATAAATCCCCCTATTACAGACTATTAAACGGCACCTGGCAGTTTAACTATTATGAAGCAGAAGAGGAAGCAGACCTTAATGCAAAAAAATGGGATGAAATTTCAGTTCCTTCCTGCTGGCAGGCAAAGGGTTACGAAAAGCCTTACTATACAAACGTAAACTATCCTTATCCCGTTGATCCTCCCTATGTTCCCGATAAAAACCCCTGCGGAGTGTATAATTTAGACTTTGAAATTTCCGCAGAGGAAGCAAAGGACGAAATGTACATTGTTTTTGAAGGCGTTTCATCCTGCATTTATCTTTACATAAACGGTGAATATGTAGGCTATTCTACGGGAAGCCACCTTCAGGCGGAGTTTGACATTACAAAATATCTTAAAAAGGGCAAAAACAACTTAAAGGCAAAGGTATTAAAGTGGTGTGCCGCAAGCTATTTAGAGGACCAGGACTTTTTCCGTTACAACGGCATTTTCCGCGATGTATATCTTTTAAGAAGAGAAAAGGATCACCTTAAGGACATCGAAATAAAGGCGGATACAAAGAAAATTACAGTAAGCCACTCTGATTATGAAATTTTCGATGCTGAAGGCGTTTCTCTCGGTAAAAAGGTAGAAAAACCCATACTTTGGAATGCGGAAAAGCCCTATCTTTATACCGTAGTTGTAAAAAAGGGAAGAGAATTTATTCCTTTCCGAGTTGGTATGAGAGACGTTAAGGTAAATAAAAACGGTCTTTTAATAAACGGAGTATCCGTAAAATTAAAGGGTGTAAACCGTCACGACACCCATCCCACCGAGGGTTGGTACGAAACAGACGAGGATTTATATTCCGAGCTTCTTAAAATGAAGGAGCTTAATATCAACTGCATAAGAACAAGCCACTATCCTCCCACACCCGAATTTTTGAATATGACAGACGAGCTTGGCTTTTACGTTATGCTTGAAAACGATGACGAACAGCACGGATTCAACGCCCGTAATGCCGCATGGCCGGGCTATGATAACAGCGGTCTTTGGCCCAGCAACAATCCCGACTGGAAGGATATGATGCTTGACCGTATGGAGAGAAGCTTGGAAAGAGACAAAAACCACGCTTCAATTTTCTCCTGGTCGGTAGGTAATGAAAGCACCTTCGGTATGAATACGGCGGCTATGCTTGCTTATATTAAGGACAGAGATCCTTCAAGAATCCGTCATTCAGAGCGTGCATCTGCAATAAAGCACGTTGCTGATGTTGATATAAGAAGCCAGATGTACACAGACCTTGCCGGTATGGATGCTATACTTGCAACAGGAGACGAAAGACCTTTCTTCCTTTGTGAATATGCTCACGCTATGGGTAACGGCCCCGGAAGTATGGTTGACTATGTGGAAAAATTCTATTCTAATCCTCTTTTCATAGGCGGATGTATCTGGGAGTGGACCGATCATACCTTTGTTGAGAACGGCGTTCCCAAATACGGCGGCGACTTCGGCGAGGAAACCCACGACTCCAACTTCTGCTGTGACGGTTTAACCTTCCATGACAGAAGCTTTAAGGCAGGCACTCTTTCTGCAAAATATGCATATCAGGGCTTTACGGCAGAGCTTAAGGGCGACAAAATTGCAATTACCAACCGCTATGACTTTACCGACCTTTCGGAATATGACATAAAGCTTTGCCTTAATGTTGACGGAAAGACAGTTGCAGAGCAGCTTATGCTTTTAGAGCTTGCACCCCATAAGACAGAAGAAATTGAAATTCCTTTCCGTCTCCCCAAAGAAGCGGAAATGGGTGCATATATCGTAGTTTACCTTATGAAGGATAAGGACGTTTACGGCTTATCGGAGCTTCCTTTAGATGTCAAGCTTAAGAAAATAAAGACCGGTGCAAAGGTGAAGCTTACAGACGGGGAAAATAAAATCACCGTTAAGACGGGGGATAAGGAATACACCATAAATAAGGTGAGAGGTGTCATCACTTCAATAAAAAAGGGTAAAGCCGAACTTCTTGCAACAGATATGGCGTTGACCGTTTTCCGTGCCACAACCGATAACGACAGAAATATCCGTCACACATGGTATGACAACAAAATTGACCACGTTCATCAGAAGACCTATTCATATAAGATAACAGGTAACAAAATTGTATTTAACTGCACACTTGCCGCAGTTTCAAGAGTGCCCTTTATGGACCATACTCTTACCTATGAATTCTTTGAAGACGGAATGATGAAGATATCTCTTTCAGGCGAGATAGGAAAACGTCCTGCGCTTAAGGAATGTCTCCCCAGACTCGGCTTTGAATTTGCCGTAAATGCGGAAAACGACAAGTTTACATATTTCGGCTACGGTCCTTATGAAAACTATGCAGACCTTAAAAATCATACAACCTTCGGCGAATATGAAAGCTGTGCAAGCGATGAATATGTTCCCTATATCCGTCCCCAGGAACACGGAAACCATACGGGAGCAAAGAAGCTTTCTCTTGCATCGGGACTTACCTTTATGACTGACGGAGTGTTTGAATTCAATGTATCGGAATACGATACCGTAACATTGAATAAAGCTGAGCATATTGATGCACTTCGTAAGAACGGTCTTACCAACGTAAGAATTGACTATAAGGTTGGCGGTATCGGCTCGGGAAGCTGCGGCCCTTACACCTTTGGTCAGTACAGACTTCCTAACTACGGGAAGGTAGACTTTGAATTTTTCGTTAAGTAAAGGAGAATTTCAAATGAGAAAGGTTCTTATTCCCGTATTAAACAGAAACTTCAACGAAAGAGATTTTTCTGCTCTTATATCGGCTCTTAAAAAAGCAAAATGCGATATGGCTATGCTGATTTTTCCGAGAGTTTTAAGAAGCGAAAAATGCTTGTCTGATGAATTTAACTTATTTTTAAGAACAAAAGAAAGACTTATAAAAGAGGGAATAGAAGTAGGGGCGTGGATGGCTCCTTCCATTGGTCACGGAGGAACGGGCGTGCCGGGTTCCAAAGACAATGATGCACCTTCTTGCTACGAAAGAATAACGTTTGCGGATGGGACGAAGGTTTTTGCCTATTGTCCCACCGACGAAGCATTTCGTAAAGACTTTATAAATACCGTTAAAACCATTTGCGAAACGGGAGTTAAGCTTATTCTCTTCGAGGATGATTTTACTCTTTCCGGCGGAAAGGTTTTGGCAGGAAAAGCCTGCGTATGCCCCCGCCACAAGGCTTTATTGAAAGAAGCTATGGGAGAAGAATTCACCGAAAACATCCTTAAAAACCATATAATAAGCGGAAAACCTAACCGCTACCGTAACATTTTTGATGATGTTATGGGAAAAACATTAAAGGATTTTGCTTCGGAGATTGAAAGAGAAGTTCATAAGGACTATCCCGATGTCAGAATAGGGTTATCTGCAAATTCAGCCTCCTATCTTATGGAGGGTGTGGACATTTTGGAGCTTTGCAAAATAATTGCAGGTGAAAATGAACCGTTTTTAAGACTTACGGGGGCGCCCTACTGGCAAAATGCGGGAAGCCTCAATGCTTCAATCGAAGCCATAAAATTGCAAAGCTTCTGGGCAAACGGTATGGAATGCGTGTCGGAGGGAGATGGGCTTCCGAGACAGCGTCAGATAGTATCTGCATCGGAAATGGAAATTTACGATATGGCAAGCTATGCCAACAATCCCGAAATCGGCATACTTAAATATATGCTTGACTATAGCGCAAGTGCCGATTATGAAAAAGGCTATGTTGACCTTCACAGCAGAAACGAAAAGCACTATGAAGAAATTAAAAAACGCTTTTCGGGAAAACGCTCGGTGGGACTCAATGTGGCGGAATACATGGATATGTATAAAAAAACCACCATTGGCGAGGACTTTTCCTTTGCTCTTTACGGAAGCAGAAACTATCTTCCCACCATGAGCCAATGGATGATTGTTGATAACTCCATTCCCACCACCTATGGATGCGAGGACTCTGCAAGCATCGCATTTGGAGAAAATGTTTTGAATTTAAGTGAAAAAATGCTTAAAAACGGCGTAATTACCGACGCTGTGGGAGCTAAGTGCTTAATTGAAAAGGGCATTGACGTGGGAATAAGCTCCTATACAAAGCTTGAATTAAATCCCGTAGCGGAATATTTTTGCAAAGAAGATCAATATACCGCCGCAAGCTTTGAAAGAAGAGGCGTGTTTTACGACTTTTCCCTTAAAGAAGGGGCGGAGGTTTTGTCTAGCTTTGTAAGGGGCTCATCGGTGCTTGGCACATCTCACGATGACTTTGACAAGCAGGAAAAATTCCCTTCTGCAATATATTATGAAAACGAAAAAGGCTATAAATTTATGATTTATTCCTTTGTCCCCATAACGGTTTACACCGTAAACGGCTGGCACCCCGGTCTTTTCAGAAACTATTTCAGACAAAAACAGCTTGCAAATTGCATTGAAAAAATGCAGGGACGTCCTCTTCCTGCCATGCTTTACGGTGCACCCGGTCTTTACACCGTGTGTGCAAGGGGAGAAGGCGAGCTTTCTGTTGCACTTTTCAACATTTCAAAGGACAGTATTTTTGATGGTGAAGTTTTCCTTGATAAAGAATATAAAAATGCGGACTTTTACAATACCGAAGGAAAGCTTAACGGCAATAAAATTTGCCTTACAAAGGAAATTCCGCCCTATGGCTTTGCAATAATAACTCTGGAGGAATAAAAATGGCTGTTAAAGAATATAAAAAGCTAAAATATGTGATAGAATATCCTCTTGGCTATGAAGAGGGAAAGCATTATCCCGTGCTTTTGCACATTCACGGCGCAGGCGGCAGAGGAACTGATATAAGCATAATTGAAAACCACTTTGTTTTAAGAACATTGAGAGAAAAAAAGGAAAGCCGCTTTATAGTGGTTTCTCCTCAGTGTTATGCAGATACCTGGTTTGAAATTTTCGAGCAGTTAATTGAATTTACCGCTTTTATCAGAGAAGAAAGCTATGCAGATAAGGAACGGTTTTATCTTGCAGGCTCATCTATGGGAGGGTATACCACCTGGCAGCTGGCAATGTCTCGCCCCGAGTGGTTTGCGGCAATTATTCCCGTATGCGGCGGAGGTATGTACTGGAATGCCGCAAGGCTTAAAGATGTTCCCGTATGGGCACATCACGGCTTGCTTGATCCCGTTGTAAAGGTGGAAGAAAGCATAAAAATGGTAAATGCCGTAAATGCGGCAGGGGGAAATGCAAAGCTTTCTGTCTATGAAAAAGTTCAGCATAACAGCTGGGAGAATGCATTTTCAAACGACGAGGTTTATGAGTGGATGCTTTCCCATAAAAAGGAGCAGCAATGAAGTGTAATATCTGCCCGAGAAACTGCGGTGCCGAAAGGGATAAAGGAAAATTTGGCATCTGCGGTGTGGGAGAAAGGTTCAAAGTCTCCCGTGCGGCGCTTCACTTTTGGGAAGAGCCCTGCATTTCGGGGGATACGGGAAGCGGAACAATTTTCTTTTCCGGCTGTAACTTAAAGTGCATCTTCTGTCAGAATGAGGATATATCCCACGAGAGATTCGGAAAGGAAATTACCGATGACCGCCTTTTTGAAATTATGTTTGAGCTTAAGGAAAAGGGCGCAGCAAACATAAATTTAGTTACGCCCACACACTTTGCAGAAAGGCTTATCCCCGTACTGTCAAGGGCGAAAAAAGAGGGACTTAATATCCCGATCCTTTACAATTCCGGAGGCTATGAAAAGGTTGAAACCTTAAAAAAGCTTGAGGGCTTAATTGATATTTATATGCCCGATTTTAAGTATTGGTCGAAAGCCCTGGCAAAGGAGTATTCTGCTGCTGCGGATTATCCCGATATTGCAAAGTCTGCCATTGCCGAAATGGTAAGACAGCAGCCAGAGGTTGTTTTCTCATCCGACGGTATGATGCAAAAGGGCGTTTTGATACGACATATGATGATGCCGGGAGGGCTAACTGACTCTGAAAAGGTTATGAAATACTTATATGAAACCTATGGCGACAGCGTATACTTTTCAATAATGAGCCAGTACACGCCGACAAAAGCGGTTTTAAATCATCCTCTTTTAAGTCGCAGAGTGACGGAAGAAGAATACGACGCTTTAATTGACTTTTGCTGCGATATGGGAATGGAAAACGCCTTCACTCAGGAAGGCGAAGCCGCAGACGAAAGCTTTATACCTCCATTTACCTTGGAGGGTGTATAAAAAGAAAGGGGTATTTTTATGCTTGATAAGAAATTTATAGATACAGACCTTTGTGTAATAGGCGGAGGAATGGCGGGTATTGCAGCCGCAATTTCTGCCGCAAGAGAAGGCATAAAAGTTGTCCTTATGCATGAGCGGGCGGTGCTTGGCGGAAATGCTTCCTCGGAAATCCGTATGTGGATTTGCGGATCTCAGGGCAAAAACAACCGTGAGACGGGAATTATCGAGGAAATTGCTCTGGAGAACTTATACCGCAACCCTACGAAGAGCTATGCTGTGTGGGACACGGTGCTTTATGATTTTGTAAAGCGCGAGAAAAACATAACCTTGCTTCTTAACTGTTCCTGTATGGATGCCGAAACCGAAGAAGGTACCTTCAGCTACGGAAGAACAAAGAAAATCACTTCCGTTACGGGCTGGCAGATGACTACACAGTGCTTTTATGAGGTTAAGGCAAAATTTTTCTGCGATTCATCGGGCGACAGTATATTAGCACCATTAACGGGAGCGGAATTCAAAATCGGAAGAGAAGGTAAAGACGAATTTTCCGAGGATACGGAAAGGGAAGAGGCGGACAATTTCACCATGGGAATGAGCTGTCTCATACAGGGAAGGGAAACAAGCAGAAAAATAGAATACAAAGCTCCCGAATGTGCAACGCCCCTTACGGAAGAAAACTTCAATCACAGAAACCTCAATATAAAAAGCGACTACGAAAACTACTGGTATTTGGAGCTTGGCGGAGACAGAGATACCATCGCGGATACAGAACTGCTTCGTGATGAGCTAATCGGACTTGCTACAGGTACCTGGGACTATATAAAAAATTCAGGTAAGTTTGATGCCGATACCTGGGAGCTTGACTTTCTGGGTTTTCTTCCCGGAAAAAGGGAATCAAGGAGAATGGTTGGAGAAGTAATGATATCCCAGAGAGATGTTTCAGACGGCGTTATTTTCCCCGATGAGATTGCCTATGGCGGGTGGCCCCTTGATGACCATTTTCCCGGTGGCTTTTATCACAAGGGCGCACCCAACACCAACCGTATGACACCTGCGCCTTACTCCATACCTTACCGCGCACTTTACTCCAAAAACGTGGAAAACCTTTTCTTTGCAGGAAGAAACATAAGTATGACTCATATGGCAATGAGCAGTATACGTGTTATGGCAACCTGTGCACTTTTAGGTGAAGCGGTGGGAAAGGCTGCAAGCTTAGCTGTCAGAAATTCCCTTACGCCTCAGGGGGTATACCTTGAAAAAATGGGCGAGCTTCAGACTCTTTTGCAAAATGAAGATGCCTTCCTTCCTCATATAAAGCGTGAAATTTCTCCTCTCTGCAAAAATGCCGCATTAATCGGAGATGAAACTTTAAGAAACGGCGAGGACAGAATCCATAAAATATACGGAGAAAAGGAACTCTTCAGAGTAAAAAAAGGCGAAGAGATAAGCTATAGGTTTGATGCAGCAAAGGTGAGCGAAATACATATTGTTTTTGACAGCGATTTAGATAGAAGCACCCTTCCGGGTTCCGAGTGCGAAAGAATACATTCCACCCGTGCCAATACACGTCTTGACAGCCCCGTGATGCATATGCCTGAAACACTCTGCCGTGAGTTTAAGCTTACAGGTGAGCTTAACGGAGAAAAGAGGGAGCTTTTACACGTTACGGACAACAGAAAAAGATGCTATCATATAACTTCTGACAGCACCTTCGATTGCCTGACACTTGTCCCCATTGATATATGGGACAGCGATGCAGAAAAAATCCCGGTAATATCATTTGACTTTAAATAAAAATATTCAGAGCCAACGGCTCTGAATATTTTTATTTTATTAGGAGTTTATATAGCGTGGGGGAGAAGTTAAACTCTTTTATAAGGTTATTAACCTCAAAAAGCATTTTCTCCTTGTGCTCTTTTGTTGTTGAATTGCGCTTTACAGCCCGGATAAGTATGTTTTTCGGAGTGTGTGAAAAGTCGGTAAATTCTAAAAGATTTGTTTTATAGCCCGAATATTCAAGTAAATTTGCCCTTATGGCATCGGTCGCAAGGGCGGAAAAACGCTCCTTTATAATTCCGTAGCGGGTAAGGGCGGAAAAATCATCCGTTTCAATCTGGGAATTAAGCTCGTGCTGACAGCAGGGAACGGAGAAAATCATTTTCGCATTCCAGCTTATTGCATTGAAAAGTGCAAAGTCTGTCGCCGTGTCGCAGGCGTGAAGCGTCATTACGATATCCACTGAAAAGGGTGCCTTATAGCCGTTGATATCCCCAAGCTCAAAGCGGAGATTTTCGTAGTTATAGCGCTTTGCCGCTTCGTTGCACTTTTCTATAACATCCTTTTTAAGGTCAAGACCGATGATGTTTGCCCTTATTCCCTTTATATAGGTAAGGTAGTAATACACAATAAAGGTTAAATAGCTTTTTCCGCAGCCAAAATCAATTATGTTGACAACTTCGCTCTTTAAGTCCTTTATGGCATCGTCAATTATCTCAAGATAGCGGTTAATCTGCTTGTACTTATCATACATTGAAGCAACCACTTTGCCTTCTTTTGTGAAAATACCCATATCAACAAGGGGGAGTATGTCGGGCTTTGCCTCTAAGATATAGTTTTTACTGCGGTTATGGCTTTCCGAAACCGTGGGTGCTGCTTCGCTTAGCGCTTTTTTCTTGTAGGAAGTATCGCCCTTTTTAGAAATCATAACCATATGCTCAAAACTTATGTCCCAGGCGTTTATCTGACGGAAAGAGCCGTTTGTAAGGGCGAAAACCCTTTCGGCTAAAGCTTCCTTTTCTGCATTTTCGTGGAAAACCTGAGTTTTTGTATATTTACTTATCTGAAAGTTTTTGCTTTTTTTCTCGATAACGATTTTTATAAATTCGTTGCTCTTTGCCGAAGGCTTGCTTATAACAAGCTTTATTATATCGCCTTCGGTAATTTTTATAATACAGTTTTTAAGTTCCATCAGGACCTGCACCGCTTTTCTTAAAATTCAATAATTCTCTTTTTACCCTCTAAATATGCCATCATATTGAGAGATAAAAAGTTCCAGTTCTGGAAGCCCGGGTTGTTTACGCCTTCGCCTGTTTCGGGGTGATAGTATTCGTGAAGTTCACCGCATTTTTTAATGTCCTCGCCAAAGAGCATAATGGTCTTTTCCGCAAGGAGAGTTGCCTCCTTGTCAAAACCGTATTTCACAAGGCCTGAGAACACAAGGTAATTGGAAATTCCCCAAATTGGGCCAAGCCAGCAGGAGGGGTTGCCGGATTTTACAATCTGATACATCTTTTCCTGCTTGCCGAGAGTTCTTACGCCGTAGGGAGCATTGAAGGTCTTCTCATTTGCGAAGTGATTTTTAACCATCTTTTCTGCCTGCTCCTTCGTGGCAAGACCTGCCCAGAGGGGAAGGAAGTTTGACCACACGTCAAGTCTCTGTATTAAGCAGGGCCAGTTTCTGGGAGCACCCTTATGTAAGCTTGATTCGGGGTTGACGGGAAGAAGGTTTAAGTCAACGCTGTAAAAGCTTCCGTCACGCTCGTCCCAGCAATGTTCTCTGATAGCGGCGGCAAGCTTTTCTGCTTCGGCCTTATAAAATTCAGCTCTGTCTGCCTTGCCCATTTTTTCTGCAACATAGCTCATGGCAAGAAGCTCCTTATACATAAGGCAGTTAAAGTAAATGGAGCCAGAGCTCTTTTCAGGACGGTAGAAGGTGGCAGGATCGTTGTCAACGCCTATTGCAAGGTCGTCAAGCCAGAAGAAAAGGCCGGAATCAGCGTGATAGTAGTTTTTAAGAAATACGCCGATGAATTTTTCAAGCTTGTCGTACTTGTCGGCAAACCAGCTTGTATCGTCGTTATTGCACTTCATTACGAATGCGAGATGCTGAAGTAAGCAGGGCTTATGCATATTGGTTTTGTAAATTGCGTGGTGTGCGGGAACAATGTTTGTGGGAAGGACAACTATCGGGATTCCGCCGTCATTATCGGCGTGGTCTAAAAAGTTTAAGATGCATCCCTTTTCATATTCGAAAAATTCGGATCCTTCACCGGTATCTTCAATAATCTGGCGGATGGCGATATCCGTAAGCCAGCTGTCCCAGTCCCAGAGACAGCTCTGATAGCTCTGACTTCCGGGAACGATGAAGGGGTATTTTATGATTCCTGCGGGCTGGCGTGTCATATCCTTATAGTTTTTATAGCAATAGTCGCGGATTAATTTTTTTGCGGTTTCCAAATTCATTTCAATTCTCCTTCGTCATACAGTTTATTATATAGCCGGCATTTAAGTAAAAGGCTTTTTCCGGCTGAATTTTCTTTGTTTCTTCTGTGTAGAAGTGCTCTTTTAAGATGGCGATAAGCTCGTCCTGAGTTTTACCGTCTGCTTTTTCCTTTTTAAGCATCGCTTTAGTTTCTTCGTGGGTTTTAAGGCTGTTTTCAAAAAATGCATCACATTCTTTTTTTCCTTTAAGAAGCTCACCGTGAGAAAAAAGTATTGCCTCGGCACCGAGTGAAGCTGTCTTTTTTATGGATTCGATTGTGGCATCATAGCTTACAAGGCAGCATGGAGTGATTATATCGCCGGCTAAAACGCCGATGGTTTCTGCGGCGATCAAAAGCTTTTCTTCAGGGGAATAGTAGGAAAGGGAGCATTTTGTGTGGCCGGGGGTTTCAACTGCACGAAGAGTGAAGTCACCCATATCGATTATATCGCCTTCTTTGATGGTTCTGTCAACCTTTATTTTGCCCGTCAAATCCTCATATTCTGTAATATGGAATCTTGTAGCTGCCGAATCGCTCATTTCTTTTATAAGCTTAACTGCGCCGGGGCGGGTGAAAACGTATGCGGCGTATTCTCCCGCAATAACCGAGCATTCGGGAAAGGCACGCCTGAAATAGGGGCTTCCTCCCGCGTGGTCATAGTGAGAGTGGGTTAAGATGATATAGTCAAGAGCTCTTCCCTTAAGCTTGTCCTTTATGTCTCCTATAAGACTTTCTGCGCTGCAGGGAAAGCCTGAGTCAATCAATGCTGTGTGGGTTGATGTGGCAAGAATGAAAAATTCCCCTCCGCCCGAGCCTATTTTATCGATGGTATACATATTATTCTCCTAATTCTTTAAGCTTTGATACAATTTCTTCCTTTGAAACTGCGGCAATGTGTGAAAAGTTGTAAGTGAGCGCTTTATTTAGCTGCTCCTTTGCCTTTTCCATGTCACCTTTTGCAATTAAAGCTAAGGCGTGGTTATAATATACAACGGGAAAACGTGTGCCCTTTTCCATGATTTTATCATAAATTGAAAGAGCTTCTTCGATTTCACCCTTATGGTAATGGGAAAGTGCCATATTGTCCATAATGGATATGTCATCCTCGTTGTATTCCATAGCTTCTTTATTGAATTCGTATGCCTCGTCGTACTTCTTGTTTTCAAGAAGTATGAAGCCGACATGGCTGTAGGTCTGGGAATCGGCACCGGTATTGTGGGCGTCAAAAAATACCTTTTCAGCCTCTTCGGAATTTTTGGTTTTCCAGAGATAAAGCCCCTTTGTGGTAAGAAGATTTTTCTTCTGATAGGGGGTAAGTGCTTTTATTTCTTCAGCCTTTTTAATGGCAGATGCACATTTTTCCTCATAGCC
>JAZSAR010000006.1:0-19367 GCA_045601965.1 Clostridia bacterium | reverse complement strand
CTGGGCAACAACGGAGGATGGCGAAGTAACCTATCAGCCCGGGGCAAGCTACACCGAGGATGCCGACCTTACCCTTTATGCTGTATGGAAAATAAAGGACGATGAGCCCAATGTTGAAGTTATAAGCGCGAAAGGAAAGCCCGGAAGCATTCTGGAACTTGACATTGCCTTAAACAACAACCCCGGTGTTGCGGTAATCGGCTTTGAAGTAAATTATGACAGCGACGTGATGACGCTTAAGGGCGCAACCCTTAAGGATGTATTCACGGGAGAGATTGAGTGTAACATAGAAGCGGTTCCCTTTGTATTTAATGCATATAACGGCTACGGTAATGAAACGGAAAGCGGCATACTTGTGACATTGGAATTTGAAATTCACTCTGACTGCCCCGAAGGCGATTATATTATTACCATATCAGACCTTGAGAGCCTAAATATTGACGAGGTCGAAGTTGAGTTCGCCGTTAAAAACGGTGAAATAACGGTAACGAATGTGGTTTCCGGCGATATTACCGGCGACGGTGAAGTAACAAGAGGAGACCTGCTCAGAATCGCAAAATACTTCTCCGGCTTCGACGTTGAAATTGACGAAACAGCAGCCGATGTAACAGGGGACGGCAAGGTAACAAGAGCAGACCTTCTTCGTCTTGCAAAATACTTCTCAGGCTTTGATGTAACACTCGGTAAATAGATAAAAGCACTTATGGCTTTGCCATAAGTGCTTTTTTATTCAAAGTCCGTTACGGTATTTAAGGGGAGATTTTCCGGTTTTATCCTTGAATATTTTTCCAAAATAGGAAACACCGGAAAAACCCGTCATCTGCGAAATGGTTTCAACGGAAAGGTCGGTCGATAAAAGAAGGTGCTCCGCCTTTTTCACCCGCTTTTCATTTATGTAGTCCTTTAGAGTGGTTTTATAGTTTTCGTGAAAAAGGTTATACAGCGAACTTTTTGAAATGTTGGTATGGGAGGATATTGATTGAACGGTTATGTTCGTTCCAAGGTTCTCTTCAATGTAGGCGTTTATTTCCGTAAGTCTCTGGTCCTGCTTTAATGTAAGTGTCTTTTCAAGCAGTATGTGCTTTGCGATAATCTCCGCAATATGGGATATGCTTTCTATTTTTTCTGTATCCGAAGGCGGGATTTCGGAATAAAGCTTTTCTGCATCAGCCGGGTTTACGCCAAGTTTTACGATATGATTTCTTACGTTTTTGAAAGATATATCAGAGCGGATTTGTCCGAACATTATGTAGCCTATGACAGCATCCTCAAATATAATCGGTACGGCAACGTCGATAAGCCCTGCGTGGCACACGTGGGGAACAGAAGTCTTTTTTTCGCGGCATTCCTTAAGAATATAGCTATCTGACATAAGGCACATTTTTTTACCTTCGCAGGTTGCCTGAATTGCCTTGCAATAGGCGTTTTTATCCCAGTGGAAACGGTCTGTAAGAGGCGTAAAGTCGGATTTTAACAGCACCATATTTATTCCGGTGGCATTGTAAAAATCATTAAGGATTTTATTCGCCTTTTCATAATCATAGTTAATTATCATATTTATCACCGCTTTCTTTATAGCATAATAAGCGGTTTTTGTCAATAAATTATTTGAATTTGGAAAATAGTTATAATTTTCGGGAAATATCCGTCTTTTATCGGAATTGTCTATATGATAAGATAGTTACATGAAAAGGAGGAATAAATATGGGTAAAGCAACAGATTTCCGTTATAATACAGGGGATACAAATGTGCCCTGGGCAGCGGTTGGCGAAAACTATAATGCAAAGGACTTAATGGAAATAATAAAATTCCTTATGCAGGGAGAAGGAAGGGAATACGATGAGGCAATCGAGGCTGTAAGGGCGCAGATTGAAAAGCTTGACAAAGTTTCCTCGCCCCCGGGAAAGTTATCCCTCGGAAGTAAGGTTGAAGAGGCGGAAGCAAAATGTAATAAGTACCTCGGAACAAATTCTTCAACCTTCGTAACAAATGCAACAGCAGGCTTTGAAATTGCATATAAATATGCAAACCTTAAGGCGGGGGATGAGGTTATTGTTCCTGCAATTACCTTTGTTGCCACAATGGCATATCCTCTTGCTGTGGGTGCAAAGCTGGTCTTTGCCGATGTTGATCCTGTCACAATAAATATGGATCCTTCAGATGTGGCAAAAAAGATTACAGACAAAACAAAAATGATAGTTCCTGTTCATATCGGGGGCTATCCTGTCGATATGGAGCCTATAATGAAACTTGCAAAAGAGCGAGATATTTTAGTGCTTGAAGATGCGGCACACGCTTTCGGTGCAATGTATAAGGGCAAAAAGGTTGGTACAATCGGCGACTTTGCGGCATTTTCCATGCACGAGGTTAAAAACATCACATCCTTTGGAGAAGGCGGTATTTTAACCACAACCGTTCCCGGATTTGAAAGCGAAATGAAGCGTGCAAGATTTTTAGGTCTTGATTTTACCTGCCCAATAAAAGACTGGCTTTATAATATCACCCCCATTAAAGGAAAGGAGCATCCCTTTGTTCCGGGTAATGCATCCACCACAGAAATTCAGGGACTTGGCTTAAGTTTGCAGGTGGAGCGAAACGAAAAGATAATCGCGGAAAGAAGAGCTGCGGCGGAGTATTTAAACAAGCGCTTTTCAGAAAACGAAGCCATAATCCCGCAAAGCCTGGGAAGCGATGAAATAAAGCCTACCTTCCATTTATATCTTTTGCAGATTAATCCGGAAAAGGCGGGGGGAGATATTCAGACACTTAAGAAAAAGCTGGAGGAAAAAGGCGTTACACAAATAGCACACTTCGGTCCCTTGTACAGATTTAAAATCGTTCAGGATATGGGATATGATTCTGATGAAATTGCAAAAACCTGCCCCGTATGCGAAGAGGTTTTCTATAAGAGGTTTACCCATCTTCCGCTTTACGGACTAACAGACGAACAGCTAAAATATATGGCAGATGCAGTTTTAGCCTCGGTTTCTGAAATGCAGAAAGGCGAATAATATGTAAAATAAGCTCATTCTGAAGTGAATGAGCTTATTATTTTTATTTGTTTTGCTGATTTTACTAAAAATGCTTGATAATTTTACATCGCCGTGATATAATAATAGGGTACTTAATAAAATTGCATTAAGAAGGAGAATGACAATGGGTTTCTTAAAAGGAAAAACAGCTATAATAACAGGCGGTGGATTTGCGGTGTTATCTGATGGCAGATGCGGTTCCATTGGTTACGGAATAGCAACGGCATATGCAAAGGAAGGAGCAAATCTCGTAATCACGGGAAGAAATACAGAAAAGCTTGAAAAGGCGAAAGAGGAGCTTGAAAAGCTTTACGGAATAAAGGTTTTAGCCCTGCAGGCTGACATTGCGGAAGGAAGCGACAACGAAGCTATAGCAAAGGGCGTTGCAGAGGCGGCTATGGAGGCTTTCGGAAGAATTGACGTGCTTATAAATAATGCACAGGCGTCTGCTTCCGGTGTTACGATTCAGGATCACACAACAGAGCAGTTAAACCTTGCTATGTATTCAGGTTTCTATGCGACATTTTATTATATGAAGGCGTGCTATCCTTATCTTAAGGAAGCCAAGGGCTCGATAATAAACTTTGCATCAGGTGCCGGCTTATTCGGAAACTATGGTCAGTGCTCTTATGCGGCGGCAAAAGAGGCTATAAGAGGTCTTACAAGAGTTGCGGCTACAGAATGGGCAAAGGACGGAATAAATACAAATGCTATTTGCCCTCTTGCGTGGACAAGCCAGCTTGAAAATTTTGAAAATGCATATCCTGAAGCATTCAAAGCAAACGTAAAAATGCCTCCCGCGGGACATTTCGGAGATTCAGAGCTTGAAATAGGAAGAGTATGCGTGCATCTGGCTTCTCCCGACTTCAAATATATGAACGGCGAAACATTGACCTTAGAGGGCGGAATGGGACTTCGTCCGTAAAAATTAAATGACAATTTTCGAAAAGAGGATTGTCATTTTTTTATTTTGTGCTATAATGAAACTGACAATAATTTATGAGGTGATTTTATGCTTGAAAGTATTAAAGGTGCAATTTTCGATTTAGACGGAACACTTGTTAACTCTCTGATATTCTGGGATATTTTATGGGAACATTTCGGAGAAAGATTTTTAAATCGCAAAGGCTTCAGACCGACAAAGGAAGAGGATAAGAATGTAAGAACCATGACTCTTAAAGAAGCAATGGATTATGTATATTCTATCTATGGCTTCGGAAGTGGCGGAGAGGAACTTTTGGATATTACTTTCGAAATGATAGAAAAGTTTTACACGGAGACTGTAGAAGTCAAAGATGGAGTCATTGAGTTTCTTGAACATTGCAAAAAAAGCGGTATAAAGATGTGCATTGCATCGGCTACAGATAAAAGGCTGGTTAAAGTGGCGGCGGAGCATTGCGATATATTAAAGTATTTTGATAAAGTTTTTTCATGTGCCGATATCGGAAAAGGAAAGGATAAGCCTGATATTTTCTTAAAAGCAATGGAATATCTGGGAACAACCCTTGAAGAATCCTGCGTGTTTGAAGATTCGCTTGTTGCCATTGATACTGCACATAAGGCAGGATTTAAGACAGTGGGAATTTACGATAAATACAATTATGGTCAGGAAGAGATAAAGGCAATTTCGGATGTATATATATCTGATGGAGAAACGCTCTGCAAGCTGATTGGCTGAATAAAGTGTTATTAGGAGAGACATAAATGAAAAAAAGTAAAAATTTTTTACTCATGACATCAGGGTGTGTTTTGCTTGCACTGGGAGTATATTTCTTTAAAATACCAAATGGCTTTGCAACGGGCGGAGTAACCGGTATTGCAACGGTTTTGGCTAAAATCATACCGGTAAGCCCCGCTGTATTGATATGGAGCTTTAATATCGTGCTGATGATTGTGGGATTTATATTTCTCGGAAAAGGAAACGGCATAAAAACGGTTTATTGTTCCATGTTTTACTCGGCAATTACATATGTTTTTGAATTAATATTTCCTTTGTCGGCACCTCTTACGGATCAGCCTTTTCTTGAACTTGTATATGCAATGCTGCTCACATCCATAGGCTCTGCCATGATTTTCAATGCGGATGCTTCCAGCGGAGGTACGGACATTGTGGCGCTTATACTTAAGAAGTTTACATCTATTGATGTGGGAAAGGCGCTTCTGATAGTTGACTTCTTTGTTGCGGCAAGCTCTTTTGCGGTATTCGGAATAAAAACGGGACTCTATTCTCTTTTAGGCCTTTTTGCAAAAGCTTTTATTGTGGATGCTGTTATAGAAAACCTTAACACCTGCAAATATTTTGTTGTAATAACGAGTAAAAGAGAAGAAATTTCGGAATTTATAATTAAAAGCCTGCATCACGGAGCAACGGTAAGTACAGTTACAGGAGAATATACAGGCGATGAAAAAACAATGATTCATACTGTTTGCAAAAGAAGTGAGGCAATACGTTTAAGGAACAGAATAAGGGAAATAGATCCTCATGCATTTATTATCATAACAACCAGCAGTGAAATAATAGGACGCGGATTCAGAAGTGTATGATACTGAAGTTAAAAGTGTGCTCAGGCACACTTTTTTACTTTGTGAAAATTTTAATTTGCAAAAAAGGGTTGAAAAAGGATGAAGTACATGATAAAATATGTGCAGGAATACGAAAAATGCAACCTGGGGTTGCAGAAAGTTCAAGCTTAAGTTGGTTGTTTATCCTGAATAATTTTGGTAAAATGCGAGTATAATTATTAAAAAGGAATGATGAATGTGACAATTGGTGAAAAAATTGCAAGCTTAAGACAACAGGCGGGATTTTCTCAGGAACTTTTAGCTGAGAAGATGGATGTTTCCCGTCAGTCAATTTCCAAATGGGAAATGAATCAGGCACTTCCCCAGATAGATAAAGTACTTTTGCTTTGTGAACTTTTCAGCGTTTCGGCTGACGAGCTTTTAAGAGATACGGTGGAACTTAAGCAGGATACATCAGGAAAAAATAAATATTTCGGAACAGATGGCTTCAGAGGTGAAGCAAATCTTGATCTTACGTCTATTCAAGCGTATAAGGTTGGACGTTTTCTCGGTTGGTACTTTTCTTCAAAGCTTTCGGGATGTGAGAAAGCAGGATATAAGCCCCGCATAGTTATAGGAAAGGATACGAGACGTTCCAGCTATATGCTTGAATATTCTATTGTTGCAGGAATTACTGCATCCGGAGCTGATGCATATATGCTTCATGTAACTACTACTCCCAGTGTTTCGTATGTAACCCGTCAGGATGAATTTGATTGCGGTATTATGATAACCGCTTCTCACAATCCCTATCACGATAACGGAATAAAGGTTATTAACCGCTACGGTGAAAAACTTGATGATAAAACAACGGCGCTGATTGAAGCATATATTGACGGGGATTTGAAAACACTCGGAATAGCGCAAAATGATCTTCCTTTAGCAAAGCGCGAACATATAGGATGCATTGTTGACTATGTATCAGGAAGAAACCGCTATGTTGGCTATCTTATATCTGTTGCATCAAATTCCTATAAAAATCTCCGTATCGGCTTAGATTGTGCTAACGGTGCTTCATGGATGATAGCAAAGTCTGTTTTCGGGGCGTTGGGAGCGCATACTGTTGTTGTAGGAGCAGAGCCCGACGGTCTTAATATAAATTCCGGATGCGGCTCAACCTGCATAGAAAACTTATGCAGGCTTGTAAAGGAAGAACACCTTGATCTGGGCTTTGCCTTTGACGGTGACTGTGACAGATGTATCGCCGTTGACGGGAATGGGAATGTGGTTGACGGAGATGCTATGCTTTATATTCTCGGAAAGCGATTGAAAGCCCGAGGAATGCTTAATAAAAATACTGTAGTTGCAACAATTATGTCAAACAGCGGATTTGTTAAGAGTCTTAAAGAAGCAGGGATTGAATGTGCACAGACCACGGTGGGTGACAGGTTTGTATATGAATGTATGCAGGAAAACGACTACAGTCTCGGAGGAGAACAGTCGGGCCATATAATTCTTAAAAAATATGCCACAACGGGAGACGGTCTTCTTACGGCGATTATGATATCCGAAGAAATATGCGACAGCAAAATGACTCTGGCGGAGCTTGCGGAGCCTGTTATGCTCTATCCGCAGTACACAAAGAATATAAGAGTAAAAGATAAGGATGCTGTAATGAAGGATGAGGCGGTTTTAGCGGAGCTTAAAGCCGTTGAAAAGCTTATTAACAAAAATGGAAGAGCACTTCTTCGTATGAGCGGAACAGAGCCTGTTATAAGAGTTATGATTGAAGCCGAAAGCGAAGAAAAGTGCATTGAGTATGCAGGTATGGTTGCTGCAAAAATAGTTGAGGGGGGACATTGCGTTGAGTGAATGTCTTAGAATAAAAGAGTTGTTTGATTGCAAAAATCCCTACATTTTGCCTTTATTTGAAAAATGCGAATATCCTTGGGAAATCCTTCCGGAAATTAAGGGCTATATTGCCTCATTGCTTGAAAGTGGAATCCCCGGTTATACTTTGCTTAAGGAAGGGGTTCTTATCGGCGAAAAAGTAAAAATATATGACACTGTAACTATTGAAGCACCTGCCATAATCGGGTCGGGTACGGAAATTCGTCCGGGAGCGTTTTTGAGAGGCAATGTCATAACGGGAGAAAACTGCGTTATAGGCAATTCTACAGAAATAAAAAATGCTGTACTGCTTGACAAAGTAGACGTTCCTCACTATAATTATGTAGGAGATTCCGTATTGGGAAATCACGCTCATATGGGTGCGGGGGCTGTATGCTCTAATCTTAAGTCCGACGGCAGGGATGTGGTTGTTCACGGCGAGTGCGACTATGAAACACATCTTCGTAAAGTCGGGGGGATTCTGGCTGACGGCGCCGATGTGGGATGCGGATGTGTGCTTAATCCGGGAACGGTGATTGGAAAAAATACCTCTGTATATCCTCTTACTGCACTGCGCGGTGTATACCCGGCGGACTCTATTGTAAAAGGTCAAAATGAAGTGGTTAAAAGAAAGTGAGGAATATTAATGAATTACATCATTGCGAAAGATTATGAAGAATTAAGCCGTAAGGCGGCAAATATTATTGCGTCTCAGGTAATACTTAAGCCCGACTGCGTATTAGGTCTTGCAACAGGCTCTTCTCCGGTAGGCACTTATACAAAGCTTTCTGAAATGTGTGCATCCGGCGATGTGGATTTTTCAAAGGTTACAAGCGTTAACCTGGATGAGTACGAAGGGCTCGACGGAACAAATGACCAGAGTTACAGATACTTTATGGATAAAAATCTTTTCGATAAGATTAATATTGATAAGAAAAATACTTATGTTCCCAACGGCTGTGCTGCTGACCTTAAAAAAGAGGGAGAGGAATATGACGCTTTGATAAAAAGCCTTGGCGGAATAGATATTCAGCTTTTAGGTATCGGTCTTGACGGTCATATCGGATTTAATGAGCCCGATGAATTCTTTACAAAGGAAACCCATGCGGTGGATCTTGATCCTTCCACAATCGAAGCAAATTCCAGATTTTTTGCATCAATCGATGATGTGCCGAAGCGTGCCATCACAATGGGTATGATGTCTATTATGCAGGCTAAAAAGGTATTGCTTATTGCTAACGGCAAGAATAAAAAGGAAATTCTTGATAAAGCATTAACCGGTCCCATCACACCTATGGTTCCTGCATCAATCCTTCAGCTTCATCCTGATCTTACAGTAATATATAGTGAAAACTGATTAATAGTCAGGCACCGGGTGTGCCTGACTATCAATTTTGTGATTTTGCATCGGAGGAATTATCATGGAATTTAAGAAGGGTTTTACATCAAATACTCTTGCGGGAATGAGCAACCAGAGCTTTTTTGAAAGTGATGGGAAGCATCACAGAGGCAGAGCGTATATGAAAATTTTTAAAGGCGGAGAATTTATTTATTCGCTGTATTTTTCAAACACTACAGATTCTACTTTTGCTGACGGAAGCCATTCTGCCTGCAACAGAGAAATTAAAGACTGGGAAATCATTTCGCTTAAAGTAGGAGTGGTCAAAGATTGTTCACCGGTGGAAGCAACGGAGCCTTTTTCTTTTACAGATGTTTTGTTTGATGGTGAGAAAAGCAGGGTTGCGAAAAAGGGTGAGTGCTTCTGGAGCGATGACATCAAGCTTTCTTTAGAAAAAGACGAATATTTATGCTTTGATATTACATATAAGGGAACGGAAATTCCCTGCCATCCCGAATGTGTTATTCCTACCTTTGACTATGTAGACGGAAAATGGATTTCTTTTGCAAAGCAGGGCGGAGATAAATCAATGGTGCCCCTTTGCTCCATGCTTGGGTGCAAAAGAGAAGTTAAGCAAAGGATTTCTTATTTGGGGGATTCCATCACACAGGGCATAGGCTCTGACAATAATTCCTATCTTCACTGGAATGCGGTGCTCTCAGAGCTTCTGGGTGCGGAAAATTCCTATTGGAACCTTGGTATAGGCTATGCAAGGAGTGGCGATGCCGCAACGGACGGCGTATGGCTTGATAAGGCGAAAAACAGCGACATTGTATTTCTTTGCCTTGGGGTTAATGATATTCTTCGCGGAAAAACGAAGGAAGAAGTCTGCGAAAATCTTACAAAGGTTATATCAATTCTTAAGGAAAAGGGAATAAGGGTTATTATTCAGTCTGTTCCTCCTTTTGATTATCCTGAAAGCTATATTGAAACATGGAATTTTATAAATTCTTATATAGAAAATGATTTAGCTTCCCTTTGCGACGGCTATTTTGATAATCGCAAGGTCTTGTCAAACAGTGAAGAACCCCATAAAACCCTTTACGGAGGGCATCCGAATAACGAGGGCGGAGTAAAATGGGGAAAAGCCCTTTATGAGTATGTAAAAAATATAATATAAATATTAAACGCCGCTTTTGTAATAAGCGGCGTTTATCTTTCATAAGTTATAATAAATAATTTATGGGAGATGCTTTCTGTGAGGGGATATATTGAAGAGCGCACATTAAGACTGGCGGAGTTTATATCGGAAAATAAATGTACGGTAAGATATGCGGCAAAGGAGTTTGGTGTTTCAAAATCCACAGTACATAAGGATATGACAGAAAGGCTTAAATATATAAACCATGCCCTTGCTAAAGAGGTAAAAGAAATACTTAAAGAAAACAAAGAGGAAAGGCATATAAGGGGCGGACTTGCAACAAAGAAAAAATATTCCGAAAAAAGTGTTGTTATAAAATAAGTTTTGTGCTATACTTAAATAAATATACTTTAAGATAACGGTGATTTAATTGAAACGACGGGGAATAAAATATTTTGTAAATAATTTTGACTGGAGCGTTTTCGTTCCTGCGTTTATATGCAGCATTTTCGGTCTTATACTTATATACAGCGCGGGTATGGCTGGCGGCACCAGCCAGCGTGACGTTTTGGTGCAGTCTGTGGCTCTTTTATTGGGGCTTCTTGCCATGGGCTTGATATGCTACATTGATTATGATATTTTAGATGCGCTTGGCTGGGTTATCGGCGGCTCGGGTATAGCCGTACTGGTGCTGGTTCTTTTAATCGGAACGGGTGGAGAAGAGGTTGGTACAAAAGGTTGGATTGATATAGGCCCCGTCAGCATTCAGCCGTCAGAATTTGCCAAAGTTGCGTTTATAATTTCAATGGCAACCCATATATCAAGGGTAGAAGAAAAAATTAATGAAGGAAAATATCTTCTGCTTTTACTTTTGCACTTCGGTATATATGCAGCGTTGGTTCTTTGTCAGCCTGACTACGGAACAACTATGGTTTTTACATTTACCTTTATAGGTATGCTTTTTATGGCGGGTGTAAATCTTAAATACTTCGGAATGGCGGTTATTACGGCCATAGTTGCGGCAGTTCCGGTGTGGACCTTTGTATTAAGCGATTTCCAGCGGGCGAGAATTTTTACTTTCTTAAATCCGGAGCAGTCGCCCCTTGATGACGGATATCAGGTTTTGCAGTCGATGCTTGCCATAGGCTCGGGGCAGATTACGGGAAACGGATATATGAAGGGTAATCAGACGCAGATGGGTTATCTTCCTCAGGCAAGAACAGACTTCATTTATTCTGTCGTGGGGGAGGAGTTCGGATTTCTGGGCTGTGTAGCCGTACTCCTTTTGTTACTTTTCATAATTTACAGATGCTTCTCGGCATCTAAAAAAGCAAGGGATACCTTCGGAAGTATGCTTTGCATTGGTGTGGGGTGCTTCCTTTTGTTCCACACCATGGAAAATATCGGAATGTGCTTGAATCTTCTTCCTGTTACGGGAATTCCGCTTCCTTTTTTCAGCTCAGGTGGTTCAAATTTACTTGCATCCTATATGGCAATTGGGCTTGTGCTTAATGTAAAATTAAGGCATAAGGTTTACGGACTTTGGCTATAGGGAAAAATGCTTGCTTTGCAAGCATTTTTTTGTTAATTTGGTGTATATAGCCACTAATAGTTCTGTTATAATATGCAATTTACACTATTGAAAAAAATGTCATTTTATGCTATGATATATATTGAGGTGAAATACATGCTTAAAAAATTATTCGCACCGACGGATATGACAAAGGGGACACCCTGGAAGAGTATTCTCATTTTTACACTTCCAATGATTATAGGAAATATTGCTCAGCAGCTTTATAATACGGTTGATAGTATTGTTGTTGGAAAATATATTGGCGACAACGCTTTCGGAGCGGTTGGAACAGCAATGCCGCTTCTTAATTTGCTCCTTGTTCTTTTTATGGGCGTTTCTACCGGCGCCGGCGTTATGACAGCTCAGTATTTTGGAGCTAAAAGCAGAGAAAAGCTTTCTTATACGGTAGGTAATGCTATAACTCTTACTGCAATCTGCAGCGTGTTGCTTATAATTGTGGCGATACCCGGACTGAGACCGATGATGAGCCTTTTAAAGGTAAAGCCGGAGCATTTTGAATGGTGCTATGACTATCTTCTTATTTCAATTATCGGTATAGCGGGAATGGGATATTACAATATCTTAAGCGGAATTATAAGAGGTATGGGAGATTCTGTTGCGGCACTTATATATCTTCTTGTTGCGGCATTTACAAATATTGTTCTTGATATAGTTTTTGTGGCTAACTTCGGTATGGAAGTGGGCGGCGTTGCTCTTGCTACAATAATTTCCCAGTTTTTATCCTCGGCTTTATGCCTTGTAAAGCTCAGCAAAATGAAGGAAAACTTTGATTTCGGGCTTAAATATCTTAAACCTAAAAAAGAATATATGATGAAAATAATCACTTTGGGCGTGCCTTCGGGACTTACTCAGGCAATATTTTCTTCGGCAATGCTCATTGTGCAGGGACTTACGAACAGCTTTTCAACTACCTTTGTAAATGCAAATATTATAATAATGCGTGTGGATGGCTTTGCCATGATGCCGAACTTTTCCTTTGGTATGGCGCTTACCACCTATGCGGGGCAGAACGTGGGAGCAAAGCTTTATGACCGTGTAACAAAGGGCGCAAAACAGGGAACATTGATGGCATTTTTATGCTCGGCATTTATTACGGTAATAATTCTCTTTTTTGGAAAAGGTCTTATGGGAATATTCACAGAGACAAAGGAACTTGTGGGTTTAAGCTATTATCTTATGATGATTCTGGCTCCCGGTTATCTTGCGGTTGCAATAACCCAGGGGCTTTCGGGAATTATGAGAGGCGCAGGCGACACGATGACACCTATGTGGATTTCCCTTATCACCACCGTTGCTATCAGAGTGCCTCTGGCATACGGCATTTCTGCACTTACTACTACGCCTGAGCTTCCTTTCGGAAGATTTGAGTGTATACAGGTTTCGCTTCTTGCATCCTGGGTTATAGGTGCGGCATTGACATTCATTTTTTATGCAAAAGGAAACTGGAAAACTAAAGCTATTAAATAAGGAGAAGCGTTATGGATTATACAAAGGTTACGGTATATACAAACAGCGAAGGCGTTGATAAGGTAAGTGATTTTCTTTATGACCTTGGTATTCTCGGATTACAGATTACCGATAAAAACGACTTTGAAGAATTTATGCAGCAGAATTTAAGAGCGTGGGACATGGTGGATGAAGAACTTATGAGCTCCATGATGTCCATGGAAACTCAGGTGTCTTTCTATCTTGAAAACAATGATGAAAAAGAAAATATCATAAGTCAGGTTAAGGAAAAAGCAAAGGAGCTTTCATCAGACGGAACTTTCGGAAGAATGAAAGTGGAAGAAACACCCGTAAAGGATGAGGACTGGGCAAATAACTGGAAGAAGTATTATAAGCCTTTAAGAATCGGGGAGCATATCGTTATAAAACCTACCTGGGAAGAAGCAAAGCTTAAGGAAAACGATGTGGTTGTTGAGCTTGACCCCGGAATGGCTTTTGGTACAGGAAGCCATGCAAGCACCCATATGTGTCTTGAATTTCTTGAGAAGACCATCAAAAAGGGCGATAAGGTTCTTGATATCGGAACAGGAAGCGGAATTCTTGGTATTGCCGCATTGAAGCTGGGTGCAGAAAGTGTAACGGCTGTTGATATCGACCCGTTAGCTGTGAAAACCGCAAAGGAAAACGCACTACTTAACGGATATTCCGAGCCTGAATTCACGGTTTTCGAAGGAGACCTTGCAGATAAGGTATCGGGCGAATATGACGTAGTTCTGGCAAACATTGTTGCAGACATTATATGCGAGCTTTCCAAATCTGTTTGCAGATATATTAAGAAAGACGGTAAATTCATAACCTCCGGCATTATTGATTTTAAGGCGGATAAGGTAAGAGAGGCTCTTTCTGAAAATGGCATAAACATTATCGAAGGTAAGTGTCAGAAGGACTGGAATTCGTTTTTGTGCGACAAAAAGTGATAAAGCTTTGAAAGGATTTGATTTTAATGGATATTTTTGACAGCGCGTTTATAGAAAAGCTTAAAGGTGTATATTCAATAAGCCCCGAAACATACGAAAAATATGATGTAAAGAGAGGACTTCGTAATAAGGACGGCACAGGCGTATTGGTAGGTCTTACTTCAATCGGTGACGTTAGAGGATATATCATCGAAGAAAAGGATAAGATAAACGTACCCGGTAAGCTTACTTACCGTGGCGTTAATATGGTTGATATCGTTAAGGAAAACGAAAAAAGGGGCAGACACGCCTTTGAAGAGACTATATATCTTATTCTTATGGGTGAGCTTCCGACAGACGATGAGCTTGCCGAATTCAAGGAAATTCTTGCATCAAACAGAGAGCTTCCCCAGGGCTTTACCGAGGATATGATACTTAAAGCACCCAGCCCCAACATCATGAATAAGCTGGCAAGAGCGGTGCTTGCATCCTATTCCTACGACAAGAACCCCGATAGCTTATCTTTAGAAAATCTTCTCCGCCAGTCAATTGAGCTTATCGCAAGATTTCCTTCTATGGCGGCATACGGATATCAGGCGAAGAAGCATTATTATGACCATGACAGCTTATATCTTCACAGCCCGAGACCGGATTATGATACAGCAGAGAATATTCTTCATATGATAAGAAGAGACAATAACTTTACGGAACTTGAAGCGGAAATTTTAGACCTCCTTCTGGTTATTCATGCCGAGCACGGTGGCGGTAACAACTCAACTTTCGCAACACACGTTGTTTCCTCCAGCGGAACCGACACATACAGCGCAATAGCTGCGGCTGTCGGCTCATTAAAGGGTCCCAAGCACGGCGGCGCCAATGCAAAGGTTACCGGCATGGTTGACGAAATCAAGGCTTCCTGCAACTGGAAGGATGAAGGTGCGCTTAAGGATTATCTTGTAAAGATTATAAAGAAAGAGGCATATGACAAAACCGGTCTTGTATACGGTATGGGACACGCCATTTATACGTTAAGTGACCCGAGATCCATGCTTCTTAAGGAAAAAGCAAAGGAGCTTGCTTATCATATCGGTAAAGAAAAAGAGTTTGAAATGTTTGACAGAATTGAAACTCTTACACCCCAGATATTTAACGAGCTTCGCGGAAACAGAAAGCATCTTTGTGCCAATGTTGACCTTTATTCAGGCTTCGTTTACAGTATGCTTGATATTCCGGAAGAGCTTTATACTCCTCTTTTTGCTATTGCGAGAGTGCCCAGTTGGTGCGCACACCGAATGGAAGAAATAATTGCCGGAGGAAAGATTATCCGTCCTGCATATAAGAGCGTTAGTATAAAAAAGACTTATGTTCCTGTTGAGGAAAGATGAAATAAGGGCGTGCAAAGCACGCCCTCAAAACATATAAGGATGTGGTTTTATGCCTCTTGACGGCATAACGTTAAATGCGGTTGTGAAAGAGCTTTCGCTCCTTGCGGGAGCATCTGTTCAGAAGGTGCATCAACCGGAAAAGGACGAAATTCTTCTGATGCTTCATACCGCAAACGGAAATAAAAAGCTTTTGATAAGCGCAAGCCCTCAGAGCCCAAGAATGCATATAACAGAGGGAAACTATAAAAATCCCGATAATCCGCCTATGTTCTGTATGCTTTTAAGAAAGCATTTTACCGGCGGGAAAATCCTTTCGGTTACTCAGAGTACATTAGACAGAGTAGTTGATATTGCCTTTGAATGTCATAACGAGCTTGGAGATACGGTGGTAAAGCATATTATCACAGAGATAATGGGGCGCAGCTCCAATTTTATAATAACCGATGAAAATTATAAGATTTATGATTGCTTGAGAAAAAACGATTTGTCTCACGATACAGACCGCATGATGATGCCGGGCTTTACTTATGAGTTTCCGGAAAATGACGGAAAACATGATATATTAAAGCTGTCTGAAAGTGAAATAATAGATTTACTGAAAGATGCGGAAGGTAAGGATTTAATAGGCCTTTTTACGGGCTTTTCACCTCTGGCAGGAAGAGAAGCGGACTTTTCGGGAAATGTGACAGAGTATGTTTTGACTCTTAAGAAAAAGCTTGAAAACGGAGAGTTTTCACCTACTTTGGCAATCGGGGAGGAAAAGCCGGTTGATTTCTGGTGCTTTGATATAAATGAGTATGGCGTGGGACTTGAAATTAAAAAATATGAAACCATGGGCGAGGCTATGGAAGCATATTATTATGAAAAATCCTTTGCTGAGCATATGAAACAGAAAAATGCAGCTTTAACAAAGCTTGTATCAAATCTTATTTCCCGAGCGGAAAGAAAACTGAAACTTCAGTATAAGGAGCTTTCCGATGCCGGGAAAAAAGAGGAATTCAAGGTGATGGGAGATTTAATAACAGCAAACCTCTATAAAATAGAAGCTGGGGCGAAGATCGCCGAAGTTTCAGACTGGTCAACGGGAGAGGAACAGATTTTGCATATTCCGCTGGACGATACGATTTCTCCTTCTGATAATGCCCAGAGATATTACAAAAAATATGCAAAGGCGAAAAATGCGGAAATCGTCATAAGTGAGCAGATTGAATATACAACCGGAGAAATTGAATATCTGCAGAGTGTGCTTCAGTCTGTGGCAGATGCGGAAAACATGGACGATATAGCACAGATTAAGGAGGAACTTTCCGAAGGCGGATATCTTAAAGGCGAAGCAGGGAAAAAGAAAAAGCCGGTTGTAAGCGGGCCTCTTGAATTTGAAAAAGATGGCTTTAAGATTTACGTAGGTAAAAACAACAAGCAAAACGATTTTCTCACTTTAAAGACAGCCAGAGCCAACGATATATGGCTGCACGTAAAAAACAATGCGGGAAGCCATGTCATAATCGAAAGCAAGGGAAGAGAAATTCCGCCTGCGGTAATCGAATATGCATCCTATCTGGCGGCAGAGCACAGTAAGGCAAAGGGGGCACCAAAAACCGAGGTTGACTATACATTTGTTAAGTTTGTAAAAAAACCTCAGGGTGCAAAACCCGGAATGGTTATATATACCGACTATAAAACCTGCGTTATATAAAAAATAATCCTTTTTGATGAAAAATGCATTGAAAAGGATTATTTTTTATTGACAAACAATTAACGAAGTGATATAATACCATATCATTTATATTGTTAAATGTTTGACAGCGTTTTGAATGGAGGTTAAAAAATGACAGTAACATTAGGCTTTTCTGTTGCTTCTGCACTTATTGCTCTGGTCTTTGCCATAGTTACGGCAATTAATATCGCAAAGCATGATGCAGGCAACGAGAAAATGAAGAAAATCTCAAAATATATTGCAGATGGAGCCATGGCATTTATAAAGCGTGAGTATAGTGTGATTGTTATATTCATGGTTATACTTGCAGTTGTTATGGCTCTGCTCCTTGGCATAGGAACGGCAGTATGCTTCGTATTTGGCGCATTAAGCTCAATGCTTGCGGGCTTTATCGGAATGAAGGTAGCAACCCTTGCAAATGTGAGAACCGCAAAAGCGGCAGAATCCGGAATTCATCCGGCGCTTAAGGTGGCATTTTCCGGCGGAAGCGTTATGGGGCTTTGTGTGGTTGGTCTCGGGCTTTTCGGCATTTCCGTTTCATGGTTGATTTTTAAAGATACAGTGGATGCGGTAAATATAATTACCGGCTATTCTCTGGGCGCAAGCTTTATTGCTCTCTTTTCAAGAGTCGGCGGAGGTATATATACAAAAGCGGCTGATGTTGGAGCGGACCTTGTGGGTAAGGTAGAGGCAGGAATACCTGAGGATGATCCGAGAAACCCGGCTGTTATCGCTGATAATGTAGGCGACAATGTAGGGGATGTTGCCGGAATGGGAGCGGATCTTTTTGAATCCTATGTCGGATCGATAATCTCTGTTATTTCCCTTGCAATGCTGGCTCTCGGAAATGCAATGCAGCTTAAGGAAGGTTACATAATATACACCTTTGCCCTTGCGGCATCGGGAATTGTTGCTTCGGTAATAAGCACTCTTTTTGTAAAGCTTATGAAAAAAGCAGAGCCTCAGATGGCTCTCAATATCGGTGAATACGGCGCTATGGCTATTTTTGCAATAGCATCTGTCGTTTTAAGCATAAATATTTTGGGTACGTTTAAGCCTGCGATTGTAGTAATTTCAGGTCTTTTAGCAGGTGGAGTAATCGGAAAGGTTACAGAAATTTATACTTCTTCCGATTATAAAAGCGTACGCACCATAGCGGAGCAATCAAAAACCGGCTCTGCCACCAATATAATATCCGGTCTTTCTGTTGGTATGATGAGCACTGCAATTCCCGTTATAATTATCGGTATTGCAATCTTTGTTGCTGATTTATTTGATCCTGCTATGGGTGTTGGACTTGTTGCGGTAGGTATGCTTGCAACAACGGGAATGACTGTTGCTGTTGATGCATACGGTCCCATTGCGGATAATGCAGGAGGTATAGCGGAAATGTCGGGGCTTTCTGAAAATGTAAGAAATAACACCGATAGCCTTGACTCAGTTGGAAACACCACTGCGGCGATAGGTAAGGGCTTTGCCATAGGAAGTGCAGCGCTTACGGCGATTGCTCTCTTTAAGTCCTACTGTGCGGCATCGGGGCTTTCCGGAATTGATATAGCTAAACCGGATACTGTTATCGGGCTTCTGATAGGCGCTATGCTTCCGTTCCTCTTTTCCGCACTTACAATCAATGCGGTTTCTAAAGCAGCTAACGCAATGATTATTGAGGTAAGAAGGCAGTTTAAGGAAATTACCGGCATACTTGAAGGAAATGCTGAACCTGATTATGTAAAATGCGTGGATATCAGCACCGGTGCGGCATTAAAGAGTATGGTTGTTCCTGCAATTCTTGCAGTAGCGGCACCTTTGCTTGTTGGATTGCTTCTTGGCGCAGAGGCTCTGGGAGGCTTGCTTGCAGGCGCACTTGCCGGCGGAGTAATGCTTGCGATATTCATGTCAAATTCAGGCGGAGCATGGGATAACGCTAAAAAACATATAGAAACAGGCGAATGCGGCGGAAAGGGAAGTGAGGCTCATAAAGCGTCTGTAATAGGAGATACTGTGGGTGACCCTCTTAAAGATACGGCAGGTCCTTCTATTAATATACTTATAAAGCTTATGAGCATTGTGGCACTTGTTTTTGCCCCTCTGTTTATGTAAAATTAAAGAGCCCTTATGGGCTCTTTTTAATTTCTTCTACGCCTTGACATCGGCGAGAATGTTTGATATAATCATATATGATAAAGAAACGGAAGAAGGTATTTAATGAAAACAGTAATGCTGGTTTTCGGAACAAGACCGGAAGCCATTAAAATGTGTCCGTTGGTAAACGAGCTTAAATCAAGAGAAAATATTAAAACAGTAGTTTGCGTAACAGGTCAGCACAGACAGATGCTTGACCAGGTTCTGGAGGCTTTTTCTGTA
>JAZSAR010000005.1:0-5528 GCA_045601965.1 Clostridia bacterium | reverse complement strand
AAAAACACTTTGGATTCGGCGGTACTTCTTAGGGAGAAGCCGGTTTTGGCTTGTTATTTTCCGCTGATAGTGCACAAAAAAACGCAGACATACGCCAGTATGACTGCGTTTTTTAACTTCTCTAAGGCGAAAAATTCCTAACCCAAAACTGCGAATGCGATAAAAATTTTCTTAAGCCCATAAAGGGCGTGAAAATTTTTGAGAAAAAACAACAGACTCGATGTCGTTGTTTTTTCTCATGCACCACAAAAATCTCGATTTTGAGTGCAGAACAAGGAAAAAAGTTGAAGGAATCCTTGACGGATATGTGAAAAGAGCCTTTTGCTCTTGAACAAAAAACTCCAACTCGATGTTGGAGTTTTTTAATTATTGCAAGGCTTTTTGACACAGTAATGTGCCAAAATCGTGGATTTTGGGCGATTTATCCCTAAGAAGTACCGCCGTTTGTCTGCGGGTTTCTTTTCATCTGTGTTTGTAAAGTCTCGATGGAGGAACGCCGTATTCTTTTTTTACCACACGGCTGAAATAATTGGCGTCGGTAAAGCCTGACATAAGTGCTACTTCGCTTATTGAGTGGTTTCCCGACAGCAATAATTGTTCTGCAAATTTAAGTCTCTCCGAGATTAAAAATTCCGTGGGCGAACAGCCTGTTTTTTCGGCAAACAGCCGCCTGAAATAGGTTCCGCTTATGCCGGAGGCGGCAATTACGCTGTCGATGGATAAATCCGGGTTTTTAAAATTTTCCTTGATGTATAAAAATGACTTTTCAAACAAATCTTCGCCTTTACTTTTATTAGATGGGAAGGATCGGCTCATAAGTACTTTCATAATATCACAAAACAGAGAAAGGGAATTGATGGCGTAGCCGGCTTCTTTTTTATCCCATACGGCAGAAATCTTTTTGAAAATTTCTTTTGTATCTCGAGCATTCGGAAAGTTTTCCGGCAAAGCTATTATGTCAGAATAAAAGTTTATGTATAAAATTTCGTTGTATGAATGGTATTTGGCAAAGTAAGGGGTATCTTTGGGCATAAAAAACACATCGCCGGCATTGCTGTCAAGGGAAAAACCGTCTCCCGTCAGACTTCCGCTTCCTTTAAGGCGGTAAACAAGAGCGTTATAGCCTCTCGGTGCAACATTTGCTTCGTGGGCATTCCAGCAAAGCGCCCCTGCACGTGTTATTTTTATACTCATATTTTTGTTTAAGATTGACATTTTTTATCACCCGTTACATTATAGCAGTAAAGAAAACAAAAATCAAGTGTTGAAAAATCCTGTTTTGTGTTGGAATGTCTTCTTGAAACGAGCCTGAAGCCGTGGTATCCTTGAATAGAAGGAGTGATTTATATGAGTTTTGTTTTAGACGAAAAAATGTTATTTTCTTTCCCCGAAAAGGCAAATAATGAAGCTTTAATGGAAATCTTCGGGAATTTCACACACGGAAAGTTTAATAATGTGAATTTCTCATCGGAAGAAAATGTTATTGTTATTGGCGAGGGTGAAGCTGCCGACATCGCTGATGCAGAAAATGTTATAAATGCCACCGACAAAGGCGTTTACATCAAGGGCACAAACTATACAAATTTAGTACACGGATTTTTCCTTTTCCTTGAAGGGCTATCCTATGACAGAAAGAGCGATTCCTATTCATTCAAGCAAGGCACTTTCAGAAGAAGCGGAGAAGTTTCCTTCAGAAGCATCCATTTTTGCATATTCCCTGAGACGGAGCTTAAATTTTTGAGAAAAAGCATCCGTACTGCGGCTCTTTCTAAATTCACTCACGTAGTGCTTGAATTCTGGGGGATGATTAAATTTGATTGCCTTAAAGAGCTTGCCTGGCCGATGGCTTATGAAAAAGATGAAATACGCGCCATCGTTAAAGAGGCAAATGCCCTCGGACTTGAAGTAATACCTATGTTTAACCACCTTGCACACGCATCAGGCTGCAGAGAGGCAAACGGGAAGCACGTTGTACTCGATCAGAACCTTTCTTTGGATTATATGTTTAACTGCTACGGATGGAGCTGGAACTTTGAGAACGAAGAAGTATTGTCACTTTTAAGAAAGGTGCGAGAAGAGCTTATCGATGTTTGCGGAGAAGGTAAATATTTCCACATAGGCTGTGATGAGGAGTATATCTGCATCCATGACTTTGAAAAGGTGAAAAAGCTTGTCGCATACATAAACGGAATTGCTGATGAACTAAGGCAAGAAGGAAGACGCCTTATTATCTGGGGAGATCTGGTTTATACAAGCGTAGGAGAATATTGGCAATATACAAGAGAAAATCTTTCAAAGGATATAGTTGTTGTGTATTACGATTATACGCGTTCTGCCGATGCTTTCATACATATTCCGAAAATCATCGACGCAGGATTTGACCTTCTAACGGGCCCCTGGGAGGGAAGAGAAAATGTCAAAGCAGCGGCAGAAAGGACAAAGGAATATAATGTTTTCGGCGTTATGATGACCACCTGGCATTCTCTTTTCAGAAACTTCGGTGAAATCGTTTATATGGGAGAACAGGCTTACGGAGGCTATGATGATTTACCCGTGCAGATAAGACGTTTCCATCAGGCAGAAGTTGCAAGACGTGCCTTTTTCTCTGATGGTGATTATAAAATAGCGGGTTGGTCCGAAAAGATGACAGGCCCCGGCCTTATGTAACTGAGGGAAAATAAAAGTATTTCGCAGCGGCTCAATTTATTGACAGTTTCAGTCCTTTGTGGTATATTATTAAGAGAGAAAATTGACTTAATGAGAAGGACGAAAATATGGAAACATTAATTGAGCGCACAGGCTGTCCCATATATTACGGCGATTTTTCCTGTATTGCCGATAAATGCAAAAAAAGCTGCTGTATCGGTTGGGAGATAGATATAGATTCCGACACGCTTTCTTTGTATCAGAATATGGAAGGCGGATATTCCGAGGAAATTAAAAAAAGCATAAAAACGGAAAACGGCTCATCGTTTTTTGTTCTCGGAAAGGATGAAAGATGTCCGCATCTTGATGATACCGGGCTTTGCAACATAATTAAAGAATATTCGGATACGGCGCTTTGCGACATATGCCGCCTTCACCCGAGATTTAAGAACTTTTTTACGGGCTATACCGAAACCGGTCTCGGTCTATCCTGCGAAGAAGCTGCAAGAATTATTGTAAATAGCGAGGAGCCCTTTCACATAATAGCGGAATCCCTTTATGATGAAAGCCTTACAGATGAAGAAAAGAAAATAATCGAAATAAGGGAAGATATATTTACCGCCCTTACATACAGAGAGCTTAAGCTTTCGGAAAGACTTAAATACATTTGCAGGGAATTCGGGATAAACATAAAAAAGCTTAGTCCCGAAAAGCACATTGATAAGCTTTTAAGACTGGAGCGGATGGATGAAGAATGGACTGCTGTGCTGAAAGAAGCAAAAGGAAACAGCGTAAGCTTAGATATATTGGATTCAGAAACGCTTGAAATGCCTTTTGAACAGCTCTCAACATACTTTATCTTCAGACATTTTGCAAAGTGCCTTGAGGATGGCGATATGGAATCGAAAATAAAGTTTTCGGTTTTCTCTGTACTTCTTCTGGCATTTTTGATGAACGGCAAAGAAGATAAAGAAAAGCTTACGGAATACGCACGGATTTTTTCCTCGGAAGTTGAATACTCCGAAGAAAATACAGATAAATTATACAAAATTTTTTAAGGAGGCACCGGGGATGAAAACATCAACAGAAATCAATTCGGCATCAAGAATAGTGGGCGAGGAAAAGGCGATAGAGTTAATCGCAAAAGCGGGCTTTGACGCCTGGGACTTTTCAATGTTCAGTATGGGAGTTTATGATTGGGGAAAGAAGACCTTTAATTTTGAAACAGGCCATCCGCTGAACGGAAAAGACTATCTTGCGTTTGCCCGCAAGCTTAAAAAGATAGGTGAGGACAATGGTATTCACTGCAATCAGTCCCATGCTCCGTTTCCTTCCGGAAGCGATGAGGTTTTCCCTTATCTTTTGCGTGCCATCGAATGTACGGCTGAAGCAGGCGGAGAAATATGCGTAATCCATCCCGAAAGCTTTTCGACTCCTGAACAGAACAGAGAAATGTATGCGAAATTACTTGAATTTTCAAAGCCTATGGGCGTAAAGATTGCAACGGAGAATATGTGGGGCTGGAACAGCGAAAAAAACCGTGCCGGCTTTGCGGCTTGTGAAACTCCCGAAAGCTTTGTTGCCCACGTTGATGCATTAAATGACGATTATATGGTTGCCTGCCTTGACATCGGTCACGCCGAAATGATGGATGATACCAATGCCGTAGAGCTTATCAAGGCACTTAGCCACAGACTTAAGTCGCTCCACATTCACGATAACGACAAATGGCACGATTCACATCAGATTCCCTTTACTATGCAGATTGATTTCCCGCCCATTGTAAAGGCTCTTAAGGAAATAAATTATGACGGATATTTCACCCTTGAGTGCGACTCATACTTAAAGGCATTTAATGCAGAAACCGTTGAAGAGGGCGTTAAAAACTTAAGCAATTCTGTAAAAAAGCTTGCAGATATGTTTGATGAGATGTAATTTTGTTGCATAATTTCGCAACCTACATACCTTGTTTTATACTGAGAAAAGTGGTAAAATATTAAAACCGACAAAAATAAAGGAGGATAAAAATATGAAAAAAATTGTATCGTTGCTTCTGACATTAATGATGATTATGTCACTTGCAGCAACAGCATTTGCTGAAGGCGAAGTTACGCTTGAAGCAAAAAATGCAACGCTTAATTCCGGTGCTACAGTTGACGGAAGCGGTGCATATAACATTGTAAAAGGAGATTATTTCGGTTTTAAGGGAGTTGACCTTACCGGAATAAATTCCATAGGATTTCAGGTTAAGAGCAAAATCACAGGCGGAAACAACGGTGAAACCTATGCAATAAAGATAGACAACCCCGAATCGGGGCAGACAATCGGCTACATAACCGTTGAAAAGGAGTATGATAATGCGGTTATTATGACCGGGGTTGACGCTGTATCCGGCACTCACGACCTTTATTTCAAGGGTACCTACGGATTTCAGATTGCAAACGAAATCATTGTAGAAAAGGTAATTCTTTCAAAAGATGTATATACCTACGATAATACTGCCGCACAGGTTTCAGATGACTACATAAAGGATTTTTACGCTGACACCTGGGTTGCGGTTGACGATTTCGGCCGTAAGGTTGCAGACTTTGAAGAAGCAGGTCCTGTTAAAGAAGGTAAGAGAGAATTTGGTCTTATCTACTGGAACTGGTTCGGAAGAAGAACCAATCCTGCACTTGTAATAGAAGATGTAATCAAAAACAATCCCGCGGCAAAGGATGATTACAACCATTCTGCGTGGATTGTAGGCGCTAACTGCTACTGGGGTGAGCCTCTTTTAGGATTTTACGATTCTTATGATTACTGGGTTTACAGAAAGCACGGTGAGATGTTTGCAGCTGCAGGTGTCGATGCAATTTTCTTTGACTATTCAAATCAGGGCT
>JAZSAR010000004.1:0-8293 GCA_045601965.1 Clostridia bacterium | reverse complement strand
TTAACTTCCTTTGTAATCATCTTGTATCTTTCGCCCATAAGAACGTTAAGAACAGCCTGAGTACCTACAATCTGGCTTGTGGGGGTAACAAGAGGAGGATAACCTAAATCTTCACGAACCTTAGGAACTTCCTTAAGAACTTCGTCAAGCTTGTCCTCCTTGCCCTGCTGCTTAAGCTGAGAAACAAGGTTTGAAAGCATACCACCGGGAACCTGATATAAAAGTGTGTTTACGTCAACTGACAAAAGCTTCGGATTTAAGAGACCATCGGCAAGATATTTTTCTCTTAAGCCTTTGAAATATTCGGAAACTTCTGTGAGAGCGTCAAGCTTTAAGCCTGTATCGAACTTGCTTCCCGCAAGAGTCTCAATCAAAGGCTCTGTGGGAGGCTGAGAAGTACCGAGTGCAAGAGGTGAAAGAGTTGTATCAACTATGTCGCAGCCTGCTTCAATTGCCTTTAAGTAAGTCATGGAAGCAACACCGCTTGTATAGTGAGTATGAAGCTCAATCGGAATCTTTACACTCTGCTTTAACGCCTTAACAAGCTCTTCAGCCTTGTAAGGAAGAAGCAAGCCAGCCATATCCTTGATACAGATACTGTCAGCACCCATCTCTTCAAGCTCTTTTGCAAGAGTAACGAAGCTGTCGTGAGTGTGAGGGCCGCCTATTGTATAGGAAAGTGCCGCCTGAACGTGACCTTTTTCCTTCTTTGTTGCCTCAATTGCAGTTCTTAAGTTTCTTGTATCGTTAAGAGCATCGAATATTCTTATGATATCAATACCGTTTGCAATAGACTTCTGTACGAAATATTCAACTACATCATCTCCGTAGTGCTTGTAGCCCAAGATATTCTGACCTCTGAAAAGCATCTGGAGCTTTGTGTTTTTAACCTTGTCACGAATCTTTCTAAGTCTTTCCCAGGGATCTTCGTTAAGGAATCTTAAGCAGGAATCGAAAGTTGCTCCACCCCATGCTTCAAGGGCGTGATAGCCGACTTTATCAAGCATTTCAAGGGCGGGAAGCATTTCTTCTGTTGTCATTCTTGTAGCAATTAAAGACTGATGTGCGTCACGAAGAATGGTTTCTGTTATTTTAACACCCATGTTTAATAATCTCCAATCTAATATAATTTACGCGTAAAGAGCAAGGAATACACCTGCCGCAACGGCAGAACCGATTACACCTGCCACGTTGGGACCCATTGCATGCATAAGAAGGAAGTTTGAAGGATTTTCTTCCTGACCAACCTTCTGACTCATTCTTGCAGCCATAGGAACAGCAGATACGCCTGCAGAACCTATCAACGGATTAACCTTTCCGCCACTTAATTTATACATAAGTTTTCCTAATAAAAGACCTCCTGCTGTGCTGATTGCAAACGCTACCAGTCCGAGAGCAATTATACCGAGTGTTCTGGGCGAAAGGAAGTTTTCTGCAGTTGCTGTTGCACCAACAGTTACGCCGAGGAAAATTGTTACTATGTTCATAAGCTCGTTCTGTGCTGTCTTTGAAAGTCTGTCTGCTACGCCGGATTCCTTTATGAGGTTACCGAGCATAAGCATACCAACAAGCGGTACAGCATCAGGAACTATAAGTCCCACAACGATTGTAACGATTACGGGGAAAATTATCTTTTCCTTCTTGGAAACAGTACGAAGCTGTTCCATTACAACGCCTCTCTCCTTCTTTGTTGTAAGAAGCTTCATAATCGGAGGCTGAATAAGAGGGATTAATGCCATATAGGAATATGCCGCAATCGCTATAGCCGGTAAAAGATCCGGAGCCAGAGTTTTTGTAACATAAATCGCAGTAGGGCCATCAGCACCGCCGATGATACCTATCGCACTTGCTTCTTTAAGTGTGAAGCCCATAAGGTTCGCACCAAGGAAGGTTATGAAAACGCCGAGCTGTGCTGCAGCACCGAGCAAAATGCTCTTGGGATTTGCAATCAACGGACCAAAGTCTGTCATTGCACCTATTCCGAGGAAGATAAGCGGAGGATAAATACCAAGCTTAACTCCGAGATACAATAGGTCTAAAAGTCCGCCGTCATGCAGAACCTGACCAAAATCGATATCTTTCTGAACGAACCATTCTGCGTGGAAAATTCTTGATGTTTCTGCCGCAGGAAGGTTTGTAAGAAGCATACCGAAAGCTATAGGTAAAAGAAGTAACGGTTCAAACCCTTTTACTATTGCGAGATAGAAAAGCACGCAGGCAATTGCTATCATCACAAGATTTAAGGGGTTTCCGTCCTGACCGAACAAAATGGATACGCCTGTTTCCTTGACGAAATCCACAATGCCGGCTCCTAATGTAGTAAAGAATTCCAAATTATTCCCCTCCCTTAGTTAAGGGTTACAAGTACATCGCCTGTATTAACTGTCTGTCCCTGAGAAACAGCAATAGATGCAACTGTTCCGTCGGAGTCTGCCATAATTTCGTTTTCCATTTTCATAGCTTCAAGAACAACTAAAACCTGTCCCTTTGTAACAGAATCGCCAACCTTAACCTTAATAGCATTGATTGTTCCGGGCATAGGGGCATTTACGCTGATTGCGCCGGCAGTGCCTGATGCTGCGGGAGCGGCAGGAGCTGCCTGAACAGGAGCTGCAGGAGCAGAAGCGGGTGCTGCTACGGGTGCAACTGGTGCTGTATAAACAGCGGGAGTTCCGCCGAGCTCTTCAACCTCTACCTCATATGTTTTTCCGTTTACCTTTATGTTAAATTTCTTCATAATGTTCATCCTTTCTCTTTCTTATACTCTTTTGGAGTTCTTGGAAGGAACTCTCTTATAGGACTTGATCCTTAAGTTATATGCAGATGTCTGAAGTGATGCCGCAATTGCCGCTGTAAGTACAGCAATAAGCTCTTCATCATCCGTGTCGTTGACAGCGGGCTTTTCTGTCATCTTAGGTGCCGGTGTTTCTTTTACTTTTTCAGCCTTTTTGCCTTCTTCGGAAGGTGCAAAAAGCTTCATAAGATAAAGCACTATCATAAGTATGACAAGCGCTGAGAAAACTATCAGAATACCAAGCAGTGTTACAGATAAAACCTCTGTCAAAGTGCTTCCGTTACTTAATGTCATCAGAACCCCTCCTTAGAAAGAAAAGTTTCCGTGCTTTTTTACGGGAGAAACATCGCTTTTTGTGTAAAGCATTTCGAGAGCTGCCGCAACTCTGGGTCTTGTGGAATCAGGCTCGATAACATCGTCGATGAAACCGGTTTTTGCCGCTTCAAAAGCGTTTGCCGCTTCATCTTCGTACTTAGCCTTTACCTGATCACGGCTCATTCCTGCCTTGAGGTCTTCTTCATAAAGAAGAACAGAAGCCATATCGGAAGAAAGAGCACCGATAACTGCGTTGGGCCACGCAACAACAAAATCAGCACCGGCTGCTCTTGAGCCCATAGCAACAGATGATGCTGTGCAAGCCTTGGAGCAGATAACTGTTACCTTGGGAACAGTTGCTTCGCTGTAAGCATATAAAAGCTTGGCTGCATATTTTGCAAGTCCGTTCTTTTCCTCTTCCTTAGATGCCTTATATCCGTCTGTATCACAGAATGTGAGTACAGGAAGATTGAAGCTGTCTGCAAAGCGGATAAAATCAGCAGCTTTACAGGATGCTGATGAGTCAAGCTCTCCGTTATTAGCTACAACTGCAACGGTACGTCCGTTGATGCGGATAAAGCCTGTAAGAACATTTTCAGCATATAATGCAGAAACTTCTGTAAATTCACAATTATCAGCAACCTGACGGATAATTTCAACCATAGGCATACCGATTGAGCCAAGCTGACCTGAAATTCTGTTAAGATCGTCAGCACACTCTGTTTCGGGTGCCATTTCTTCCGCATTTCCGGGAAGAAGAGTTATAAGCTCGCGGATTTTAGCAACAGCTTCAGCATCAGTTGATGCTACAAAATGTGCATTTCCGCTTATTGTTGCATTAACCTTTGCGCCGCACATATCTTCTGCAGTTAAGATTTCACCGTCTTTTGCACAAGTAGCGGGACCGTTTATCATCATAGCGCTGTCCTCTGTCATAATGAGAAAGTCAGCCATTGCGGGTGTAAATGCCGCTCCGCCTGCACAGGTGCCGAATATAGCAGAAATCTGAAGAATAGAGCCTGATGCCTTAACGCTTCTTGAGATTACCTCTCCCATAGCACCGAGTGCCGCAACTCCGTCAGAAAGCTTTGTTCCGCAAGAGTCAAGCAGGGAAACAACAGGTGCTCCTGTCTTTAATGCCATATCCATTATTTTTGTAATTTTCTTTGCCTGCTCGCATCCGAAAGCACCGCCACCGGCAAGTCCGTCCTGAGCATAGACAAATACCAATCTGGAGTCAACCGTACCGTAGCCGGTTATAACCCCCTCAGCTGCCGCATCTCCTTCTCTTCCGGAAAACATATCTGTTTCAATAAAGCTTCCCTCATCAAAAAGATGAGCGATTCTGTCTCTTGCAGACAATTTTCCGTTTTCAGGTTCGCCGCTGCCTGTCATCACCGCATTTTTGCGGTTGATTAATTCCTGAAGCTTGTCCAAAGAAATACCCCCTGTTATAATGTATATTTTTTCCTTTATTTTTTAGGAATTATTCAAATATTCTTTAAGGTAGTCTCAAAGAATTTATTTGCTACTCATGGTTGCAATGTGCCCCGGGAGCAAAAAATCCCTCAAGGCTCACTGCCATATTTTCATCAAAGCCGTATCGCTTGCATAAATCATCAAGTTCCTTATTAATACATACAGCTTTTTTAATTCCGCGTCTTTCAGCGTAATTTAACATATCGAGAAACATAAGTGTTCTTGCATCGTCATAAGGTGCCGTAAGATTTTTTACATAAACAGTATCTTCGATAAATTCGCAAATGGATTTTCCTGTAAATTTACCCTCTTCGTTTACAACAAATAAAATTTCGTTTTCAGAAAGCTCCGGGCAAATGCTCTTCGCTATTATCCGTTCTTCAACGGGATGTATTTTATACACCTTCCGTCCCTCCGTTACAGTTATTTTTTATATTTGTCAATAAGTTTCATTTCAGCTTCTGTAAAATCACGCCAGGAACCTTTAGGAAGATTTCCAAGCATAAAACCTCCGATAGCTGTCCTTTTAAGGTCGGAAACTCTGCAGGAAACCGACTCAAACATTTTTCTTACCTGTCGGTTTCTTCCTTCGTGAATTGTCACTCTGACCTCAGAAACATTTCCCTCCGACTTTAGTACGGTAACCTTCGCAGGAGAAGTCCGCTTTCCGTCGATTACAACTCCTGCACGGAGTTTATCAGCAACCTCTTCATCGAAAAAACCTTTGACTTTTGCTATATAAACCTTATCTATGTTCTTTTTGGGATGAGCAACAGCATTTGCAAATTCTCCGTCATTGGTTAAAAGAAGAAGTCCTTCTGTATCATAATCGAGGCGTCCGATAGGATAAACTCTTTCATTTATATCAGAAATCAGAGCCGTAATATCCGGTCTGTCAAACTGATCGTTCATACTGGTGATGTAGCCCTTGGGCTTGTTTAGAATAATATAGCGTTTATTTTCTTCGGGGCGAAGCTTTTCTCCGTCAACAGTTACAACGTCTATTGTCTCATTCACAGAAAATCCCATCTCGGTAATTTTATTTCCGTTTACATATACTCTGCCTGAAGCAATTATTTCTTCGGCTTTTCTTCTTGATGCAACTCCGCACATAGCCAAAAATTTTTGTAACCGCATCATATTTTTTACCTCGTTGAACTAAGTAATATCTTTAGTAATTTCTTGAAATTTTCATAAAATATGTAAGGGTGTGAATCTTTTTTTATATCAGATAATGCGATAAGATCCACAGTTTTGTAAATTTCTTTGCCAAATGTTATTGTGGCAGTACCGATTTTTTCGCCTTTAGTCACAGGAGCTGTTAAACTTTCAGGTATCGAATACTCTATATTAAAATCTTCATCGGAAATCTTTCTGACAGATACATCTTCGTCAGTGCCATATGTTATGCTATTGGTTTTGCTGCCTACAACGCTTATTTCACCGCACACTTCGCCTTTGGTCAGCAATACTGCATCTTCGGTGTATGTGCTGTATGCATAATCGAATAGCTTTATATGGTCGTTCCAGTCATCGGGAGCATTCAACGTGACTACGATAAGTCTCCATCCGTCTTTTTCTGCGCTTGAAACAAGACAACGTCCCGACTTTTTTGTATATCCGGTTTTTATACCGTCTACACCATCGTACATGGTAAGAAGCTTATTATGATTCACAAGCGTTCTGTCCCAATCTTTCCCTTCCCAGGGGATTGTTGCTTTTTCGGTTGAAACAATTTCTCTGAAAACTTCTGAGCGCATAGCATATCTTGCTATTTTAGCCATGTCAGAAGCGGTAGTATAATGCATTTCATCATCAAGACCACTGGCTGTGACACAGTTTGTAGACGAAGCTCCGGCTTTCAGACACACTTCATTCATTATTGAAGCGAAGCCTTCCGCACTTCCCCCTACATGTTCGGCTATTGCTACGGCTGCATCATTACCTGATTCTAATAACAGTGCGTATAAAAGCTCCGACAACGTAAGCTTTTCTCCGGGAGAAAGCCAGACGGACGAACCTTCTGTTGAAGCTGCATTTTCAGATACTGTAACAATATCCGCAGGATTTCCGTTTTCAATAGCCGCAATAGCCGTAATAATTTTAGTAGTACTTGCCATTGAAAGCCGTTCATCTGCATTTTTTTCATAAACTATCCGACCTGTTTCGGCATCAATCATAATCGCTGATTCAGCCGACACGCTGACCGAAGAACTGATGTTTATCGGTGTAACCACAAAAAACAAAGAAACAAGAAAAATTGAAATTAAGCGCAAACAAATCACCTGCCTGAATCATTATATGAACAGGCGGTTTTATTTATTAGCAGATTTTAATCAAAGTTCTGTTGTGCTTTCCTTTTTTGCTTTGTTTTCTTTTACAAGATTGTTCACTTTATCAACCATCTGAGGGATAAATTCGAAAAGCTTGTCCACAGGACTTCCGCCTGCAGAATCAATGGGAAGCATCTTGATCTGATCAGTTCCTACAACTAAAAAACCAACGGGTTTTATGGAAACGCCTGCACCGCTACCACCGCCGAAAGGAGTTTCTGTAGCAGCTCCCCCTCCCTTTACAGGGATATCGGAACCGCCGGCTCCAAAGCCAAAGGCTACTTTAGAAACCGGGATGATGGTTGTTCCGTCGGGAGTCTGAACAGGCTCTCCGATAATTGTATTGACGTCAATCATTTCCTTGATGTTTTTCATTGAAGCTTCCATTAAGCCCTGAATGGGGTGTGTCATAAAAATCAATCCTTTCATTTTAACGCTTTTTTATAACTCATATAAAATCTTACTGCTGTAAAAATAATATGCGCCGCTTTTGTTTTAATTATCCCTTCGGCGTCAAGCGTGAACACCGATTTATCTTCAAATATAGGAGTAATTGTAATTTCAGGCTGATTTACCGTAAATATCGATGCCAAAAATCCAATAAGCTTATATATTTCGGCATAAGCAAGACCTACGGCAATTCCGGTAAAAGCGGCATCTTCTGTTCCGTATTCTGCCTTTATTTTCGTTTTTTCAACGACTACGGTTTTTCTGATATTATTCGATGTATCATAAAACGCCTGAATAAAAGCGAAAAATTTCTGAAATCTGTAAAAATCGTCGTCTCTTTTTGTGTTTCTTTTTTCTCGCGGTTTTGAACTTTCTCTTTTTTTAAGCTTTGGGAATTTAAACTCAAATTTACCGAACTTTAAGCTAAGCCTGAAAACATTATCCTTATAAAACCATGAAATTCTTATTGGTATAAAGAAAAGAATCCCTATAAGAGAAAGTATAAAAATAAAAATCAATACTGCAATCAGACTAACACAACCTTTTTATTATTCTTCATCCACATCCGGTGTTGTATCAATTGTAAGCTGGTCACTTTCCTCAAGTTCAATCTCTCTTTCAAGCTCTCCGATATCAGGAAGATTATCAAGACTTTCGAGACCGAAAACACGCAAAAACTCTTTAGTCGTAGCATAAAGCGAAGGCCTTCCCGGAGCATCCGATACGCCAATAGCTTCAATAAGTCCGCAGTTTATAAGTCTGCTCATGGAGCTTGAACTGTCAACACCTCTTATATAGTCAACCTGGCTACGTGTTACAGGCTGTTTATATGCAATAATAGAAAGGGTTTCCAAAACACTGTCTGTTAATACATATTTTCTCGGACTCTTGGCAATCTTAATCAAATATTCATACATTTCTG
>JAZSAR010000003.1:0-3906 GCA_045601965.1 Clostridia bacterium | reverse complement strand
CCATATTCCCTGACCTTCCGGAAGTGTAAACACCGTAACAAGACCATTTAAATATTTCTCAATCTTACGGATATTGCTTCTCCTGTTTCCGTAAAGACGGGATATATATTTTTCCTCGCACTTTATGGAAAGCTGATCGGGCTTTTCATCATCGATGTATTTTATTACTCTGTCAAAAATCACTCTGCTCTGTACCATTTCTCCGAACGCCGGATGAAACGGGCCTGCAACAAATCCCTCCGTAAGGCTGTCCGACGGCTGAAGCCCCGTCCTTATAACGCGGATTCCCGCCCTTTCAAACCTGTCCGTCAGCTTTGATGCAAGGCAAACCGCATCTTCTACCGAAGCAGGGGTATACTCTCCCCGCTCGTACATATCACAAAGATACGTATCCTTAAGAACCAGTGTGGGATAAATCCTTACTTCAGAGGGCTTAAGTGCTATAAAGTCCTCGCAGGTTTTTATATCCTTTTCCTCATCCGAAAGTGGGAGATGTGTCATCATTTGAAGCCCCAGACTGATTCCGCTTTCTTTTATAAGGCGGGATGCTTTTTTAATATCCTCTGCCGTATGCCCTCTCCTTGCAGCCTTAAGTACCGCCTCGTCTGTTGACTGAGCCCCAAGCTCCACGGTGGTTACGCCGTAAGACAGAAGATTTTCTATTATTTCCTCATTGATATAATCGGGCCTTGTGGAAAGTCGGATTCCCGTTATTTTTTCGCCGTCCACAAACTTTTTCGCTGCTCCCAAAAGTTCATTCTGGAGCGACATATCAATTCCGGTAAAGCTTCCCCCGAAAAAGGCAATTTCTGCTTCACCCTTAACATAGGAAAGCCATTCGTTAACGATAGAATCCACATCCTTTTCAGAAACATCTCCGCTTTTACCGGTTATTCGTTTCTGATTGCAGAATATGCAGTCATTGGGACAACCCTTATGGGAAACGAAAATCGGAATATTTGCCTTACTCATAAAATATCCTCCAGAGCCGCCTTTGCCGCAAGCTGTTCAGCCTCTTTCTTGCTTCCGGCGCTTCCCTTTCCTATTACCTTATCTCCGCTTAAAACCTCATAGGAAAACTTTTTCATATGCGCCGGGCCGCTTTCCTCCACAAGCCGGTAACTTATAGCCTCAAGTGCACCGCTTTGCGCAATTTCCTGAAGCTGGGTTTTATAATCCTTAAAGGCTTTTCCAGATACTGCCTTGTCAATTACACATTTTACATTTGTCATTATCCATTTTTTCGCTTCTTCCATACCGGAATCAAGAAATATGGCAGCAATGGTAGCCTCGACTATATCGGCAAGAATGGAAATTCTTCTTCTCCCGCCTGTTGCCTCTTCACCCTTATTAAGAAACAAAAAATTTCCCAAAGAAAGACCGGACGCAACTTCATAAAGTGAGCGCTCACAAACAGCAGCCGCTCTCACCTTGGTAAGCTCGCCCTCGGGCATATCGGGAAAATTCTCGTAAAGATATTCACTTACGACTAAAGATAAAATACTGTCGCCTAAAAATTCCAGTCTTTCATAGCTTCTTACGCCAAACTCATTGGCGTAAGAACTATGAGTAAGAGCTTCTTTTGCAAGAAGCTCATTTTTGAAAGTATATCCTACGGCTTTATAAAAACCGTTCATATTTTATCCCTCACTTCAGGAGTTTTGTCTGATATATTCAAGAGCATCGCCTACAGTTTTGATAGACTCTGCATCTTCGTCTTCGATTTCCATATCAAACTCTTCTTCCATAGCCATGATGAGCTCAATAAGATCCATGGAGTCACCAAGTTCTTTGAATGCTGTTTCCTCTGTAACAGAGTCTGCATCGATACCGAACTGCTCCGCAATAATGTCTTTCATCTTTTCAAATTCCATAATCTTCTTCCTTTCGTTTTTTTAGATAGTATATGCTATAATATAGAAAAAATCAATAGGTTTTTTTAACAAAAATGCTCTTTACGCCATTTTTTTGCCGTTTTTTTGAAAATTTATACCTATTTACCCAATGAATCCCTCAATTTTTCAACTGCCTTTTTCTCAATTCGGGATACATAGCTTCTGGAAATATCAAGCAATTTTGCAATTTTCCTCTGAGGTACGGGCTTACCGTCATTAAGACCGTAGCGCATTTCAATTATAAGCCGCTCCCTTTCATCAAGACAGCCTTTTATGCTTTTATATAGTTTTTTAACGCTTTGCTTTTTCTCATAATTTTCTTCTATTTCCTCTTCGTCCGAGGGAATAATATCCATGAGAGTAACCTCGTTTCCCTCCTTATCACTTCCTATACTTTCGGACAGCGAAACCTCGGAGGGAAGATGCTTTTTTGCCCTTAAAACCATAAGTATTTCATTGTGAATGCATTTTGCCACATAAGTAGAGAGTTTTGTTTTTTTGTCCGTTGTAAAGGTGTTTATACCTTTTATAAGCCCTATAGTTCCGATTGACAGAAGATCGTCCGCCTCATCAGGACCTGCTGCATATTTTTTCACAATGTGGGCAACAAGTCTTAAATTGTGTTCGATAAGCTTGTTTTTTGCATCAGTATCCCCTTCTTTTTCATATTTTTCAATCAGTCGTAATTCTTCCTCCTCTGTCAGAGGCTTCGGAAAGCTTCCGCTCTGCAGGTGTCCCAAAAGAAAAAATTTCTGAAGTAAAGCAAAAAGCAACGCAAACATAAAATACCCCTTTTCACATATCTTTTATACGATATGCAAAAAGGGGTTTGTCTTATTCCATTCTAAATTCCGCCCTGTATTTCTTTTCTGAGTTTAAGGGCAAGACGGGGGCATCTTGTGGTTATATTAAATACACCCATTTCAAGAAGCCTTCTTATCTCCTCTTCCGTATCTGCTGTCCAGGCAGAAAAGGAAAGTCTCTTTTCTTTAAGTCTTTCAAAGTTTTCTTCCGTAATCATACTGTAGTGAAGATTTATTACAGGGCAGCCTTCCGCAATGCAACGCTCCTCCATTTTCATTATATCGCCATCGCTGTCGGAAGATGGCCAGAGGCTCATCCACAGTTCTCCGCCGAGGGCTTCAATATCTTCTTTTTTGTCATTGCACATTCCCGTAAATACCGCTCTTTTCGCCATATTCCGTGAATTTACCTTTTCCATTACAAATGGCACAAGTTCTTCGGTCTTCACGTCAAAATTAATCCTGATTTTTTCATAGGGAAAAACACAGTCAAGAAATTCGTCCAGGCTCACACACTCTTCGGGCTTTTCAGAAATGTCATGAGAAAGATATAAAAGAGTCCCGCTTCTTCTTACGTCAACTTCTATCATTTCGGCATCGCTTTTTATCGCTTCAGCAATATGTTCTCTGCTGTTGGGCGATGTGTTTTCACAGCCCGAATGTGCCGTTATTACTGTTCTTCCCGTTAAAATAACCTCAGCCGGCGAAAGTCTCATACCATCTCTCCTTATTCAACAATATCTGCATTGTATGTAAAAGGCTCTGCCAAAGCTGTATCACCCAGTTTTTCTGCCTTTTCTCCTTCAACCAGGAACTGCACGGAGCTTATGGCAGGAATTGATGTGAGAGAATTTACTATAGAATATACACAAAGCTTCGCATCGGCTGCAGGCAGAGAAAGAAACTCTTTCGAGAAATTCACATAACAGAATTTATCCTTTATTTCAACGGATAAAACCTTGACGTCTGCGGTAAGAAGCTTATGCCCCTTTACAACAGGACCTTTGGCAAGCTCTGTTATGGCTGTTTTTTCAACGGTTTCATTATCCTTGACATCAACCATTCGCTTTTCACTTATAAGACCGCTTTTATCCTCGTCTGCGAAGTAAAGCTCCAATACCGCTATCTGATTTTTTCCGATTTCATCGGCAGTAATCACGCGGTTCATGGATAAAGGCCCGATTTCTTCCTCTCCGGAGGAGTAATTA
>JAZSAR010000002.1:0-11850 GCA_045601965.1 Clostridia bacterium | reverse complement strand
TTGTAAAAAAAGTAATTTACGGTGAAGACTGGATTGAGCTTCATTCCATAAATCCTATGTACCCGGTTCAGAGATTTTCCGGCGAACAAATTACCCGCCTTGAAATCCTCGGACTTGTAAAGCGAATCACAAAAGATGTATAAACACTAAAAAATATAAGGGAATAAAATTTTTTTGCTATGAAGAAAATCGGAGAATTAACAGACAACGTTAAAAACGCACTGTCTTTATCTGCTCCGGCAGATAGAAATATTTATATAGGGGACACTAATATTCAGCACATGGAAAAGGCTCATCCTGAAGATTACAAAAAATATAAGGATGAAATTAAAAACATTCTTGAAAATCCTGATTATGTGGGGCTAAACAAAAATGACGATTCAATCGAATACGTGAAAGAAATTCAACATGATGATGAATTCATAAAAGTGGCGGTGAGAGTTTCTTCTGCGGGAAGACTCTACGCCAGATCGCTATATGTACTGAATAATCAAAGAGTGAAAAATTTCATTTCTAAAGGCACATTAAAAAAATGTTGACAAATTAATAAAAATGTGTATAATGAAAGTGTAACAAGTCATACACTATCTGTGAAAGCAGAGGACGGAACGGGCAGCCGTCGCCCTCGATGGAGATGTGGGAACTGTCGCCCCACCTGTTTTCAATCTGTATGGCAAAACCGCTGATTTATGCATCAGCGGTTTTCTTTTTGTCAGCAAAGCTTTAAGAGTTATTTACACACCTAAGAAAAAGAAGATTTACGCATCTGCTTTTTCGCAGGTGTCCTACCACTCCGCAGAGTGGTACACCCCAAGGAGGTATTATATGAAAAAGAAAATATGTGCCTTGTTGTTGATTTTTATGATAGCTATTCTCCCCTGCTCTTCCCACTCAGGACGAACAGACAGCAGTGGAGGTCACCGTGACAACAAAAACAAAAGCGGTCTCGGCTATTACCACTATCATTGCGGAGGCTATCCGCCTCATTTGCATAAAAACGGTGTGTGCCCTTACAAATCCACACCCGCCCCTATCATAGCTGAAGCCCAAACAAGCAGTGCATCCGCTCCGACCGTGGTCGAAACTAAATCCGAACCTGCAGTAAGTAATCTGCTTACTCCGGAGTTTAAGAGGCGAATAATAAATAAACTTCAGTTACTGAACAAATAAAAAAAGCCCTCACCGTGCGCCAACACTGGTGAGAGCCTTAATAAAGATGCATACTGTTATACACATCTCCGCAAGAAAAGTATAACACGATGCACCTTTATTTGTCAACCAAAAAATACCAAATAAAGGAGCTCAACAACATGAAAAGACGAAAAGACGGGCGCTGGATGCGCTCAATCACATTGGAATCAGGCAAGAGAGTATCGTTTTACTCTACCGCCGCCACCGAAACGGCAGCAAACAGGGACATAAACCGCCAGATTGCCGCCTATGCTGAAGACAAGCATTACGAAAAGCACAACTTCAGAGCCCTGGCCGAAGCTACGCTTGAGGAAAAATACAAAACTACATCCTTTAGTAACGCCACTTCTTATGAGGCTGCGATGAAAGTACTGTCTATCTTCCACGATATGGACATAGAGGATATTAAACCTTCGATGTTACAGGCGTTTCTTAATGATATGGCTGCACGCCATTATAGCTTTTCTTCCATATCGAAGGCAAAAATCTTCTTCGGGTTGGTTCTTCAATACGCTACCGTAAAGCAAGACCTGCCGATCAATAATTTTATGCGTTCAATAAAGATACCAAAAAACGCACAAAAAGGCACCGTACGCTCGCCGAACGATGAAGTAATAGAAAACATCATGAAAAACGTTTACACGGCAAGATTCGGCGAATGGGCCGCAAGTCTTTTATGTTTGGGCTTGCGTCGAGGAGAACTTGCAGGGCTGCAAAGAAAAGACGTTAATTTGGCTCGTAGAGAAGTATCACTTAATCATTCGGTTGAATTTATCGGAAATACACCGCACTTGAAAGACAAACCAAAAACCGTCGCGGGAATAAGAGTCATTCCTATTATAGATGCATATTACCCCATCATAGAACATCTCTGCGAAGGGCTTGATGATGAAAACTTCCTTTTTGGCGGTGATGCTCCGCTTACAAAAATAGCTATCCGTCGTCGGTGGGATAGCTTCTGCAAGGATATCGGATGCGATATAAACGGACATCAGCTTAGGCACGCCTACGCAAAACTTTTATATCGTGCCGGCGTGGACCCGAAAACAGCTCAATCCCTTTTAGGCCACGCAGATATTCAGACTACCATGAATATCTACACTGACTTCGACGAAGAGATGACAAAAAAAGGTGGACGTCTACTCAATGACTTCATCAATTCGTCAACACTTAATTTTGAAACTAATGACTGCAATATTTGACAACAGTTTGACAACAGTTTTTGTGTTGAATTGTGTCGAGTTATGCTGAATTATGCAAAGGGAATTAAAATCAAAAAGACCGCACATCCCTTGAAATGCAAGGAAAATACGGTCTTTTTGTTTGGTGACCCATCGGAGATTCGAACTCCGGACACCTTGATTAAAAGTCAAGTGCTCTGCCAACTGAGCTAATGGATCATATATTTTTGGCTGGGCTGGCTGGACTCGAACCAGCGAATGCCAGAGTCAAAGTCTGGTGCCTTACCACTTGGCGACAGCCCAGTATAACTCAAGGCAAAACCAATATATAAAAAAAAATGGGGTGGATAGTGGGATTCGAACCCACGGCCTCCAGAGCCACAATCTGGCGCGCTAGCCAACTGCGCCATACCCACCGTAAAAAAATGGCGTGCCTGCGGTGACTCGAACCCAGGACCTACTGCTTAGAAGGCAGTTGCTCTATCCAGCTGAGCTACAGGCACAAAATAATGGAGCGGGTGATGGGAATCGAACCCACGCGATCAGCTTGGAAGGCTGAGATTCTACCATTGAACTACACCCGCTTATAATATTAAATCCAAACGACTTAGCTATTATAGCAAAAGAATTCCAATTTGTCAATACCTTTTTTCAATTTTTCTTCAATATTTTTCCGGGAGTCAGATTAACTTTAACTCCCGGAAAACAAAGAATATAAATAGAACAATCACATAAATTACAGGAATTATGCTTTGAAAAGCTCCATAATCACTTTCCTTCAATCAATTCGGCAAGATCATTTTTCATTTTTTCTTCTCCGCCTTCTTCATAGCTTCTCAGCAAAGTTACTGCAAGTGCTGCTTTAGAATAAACCGACTCTTCGTCTGCAAGAATTTTTTTCGCATAAAAGTCCGCCGCTTTGTAATTATCAAAAGAAACAAAAAAACGCATATTTACATAATTGCCGTACTGAAGCTCGTTCGCTCCTCCGATTTTCGGAATGCCCACAAACACGCTTCCTGTAAGAGTAACAATGAGAAGTACAGCCATAATAGCCCTTGATGTAAATATCTTTTTTCTCTGCCTTTTGGAAAGGCACACACAAGTCATCATGTAACCTCCGAAAAGACCTCCGAAATGAGCTATATTATTAATACCGCCTGTAAAGCTGTAAAGTGTCGTAATTACTACACAGACAAGTACATTTTTCATCATCATGCGGTTCATCGCCGTAGGATTGATATAATAAATAGCAATAACCGCACCCAGAAGCCCGAAAATTGCACCCGATGCACCTATTGAACGATTGCTCATAAATGCAAAGGTGAGTAAATTTCCAAGAAATCCGCCTGCAAAATAAATTAGGAGATATTTCACTTTGCCGATGGCAGGCTCTATCATCATACCGTAAATGTATAAAGCATAGCAGTTTGATAAAAGGTGGAATAAATCTTCATGAGTAAAAATCGAAGTCAGCACTCTGTAAAACTGCCCTGAAGCGACAGCTCCTCTGTGCATTGACAAAAGGCTTGCAAGGTCGCTTCCGTTCATAGCGACAAGGTTGATTATCAGAAAAACAATCACATTTATTATGATAAGTGCCAGTGTAACCTTTGGTTTCACATATGAATATTTGACGCCGGAACGAACATATTTTTCAGCTTCATAAGGATTTTTCTGTGTTGTTGATGCATCATGAGCATCGTGTCCGCAGACAGGGCAGATATCGCAATTATCGGATAGGCATTGTCCGCACGAGGAACAATATTTCATCCTTTTTTATCCTCCTTTTCGTTTCCGCTCTTTACTTCCGCAAGCTTTTCTCTTTCTTCCGTTACTTTTTTGTGGGACAGGAAAAACCAGTCAAAAAGACCTACATCGTAGAACTTATATAAAACTGTGGCTAAAATCGGCATTATAAGCATTCCGATAAATCCATATAGCTTATATCCCACCCAAATGGAAATAAGAGAAGTAAGTGCGCCGATTCCTATGGATTCGCCAAGAATTTTAGGTTGCACTATATTTCTTACTGAAAGGCAGATAAGATAGAGTACCAGCATTCCAATTGTTATAAATATGCTGCCTCCCGCCAGAAGATTTATAAGTGACCAGGGAATAAGAACAGTTCCCACGCCAAGGATGGGAAGCATATCCACAATTGCAATAATAACCGCAAGTACTAAGGCATTGTCAATTCCCATGATGAGAAAGCCTATAAAAAGTTCAACCGACGTAATAAGCATAAGAATCAATTGTGCTTTAAGCGTACCAAGCAGTGCTCCGAAGCACTCAGTCTTTATAAGATTAACTTTATTTCTGAATGCTTCAGACATATTTTTCTGATACCATACACGATAGTATTCTTTTCTGCTGGTGAAAAAATATGTGGATAGCATAAGCATTACTATAAATATTATGGCTTCTGGAAGGCTCTTCACCAAAGATAAAGTCCCTGTTGCCACATTTCCCGCAAAAGGCCGGATGATACTTGTTATATCGGAAATAAATTCTTTTCCCATCTTATCAATATCTCTTCCGACCGGCTGCGTGGGCTTTATGTCAATCCCCAGCATTTCCATAAAGTCAAAGGGCAGGCTGTCAGACCATTTTACAAGCCCTTCATATGCAGAATTAAGATATTCGCTTACAGCTTCTACCAGCCATACCCAGTTATCGATGATATATGTCGATGCATCAGATATCAGCGATACCACCATAACGACAGCCAGTGCAAGAAGTGTGAGCAGCAACAGTACCGTTATTATCGCACTTACCCTGTAAGGAATATGCAGTTTCCGTTTAAGAAATTTAACCATAGGAGATGCCGCAAAGGACACAATCCACCCTATGATAAAGGGCAAAAACAGCACAGCAAGATATGGCATTATGCGAAAAATCACAAATACAACAGCAATAAGCAAAAGCATTAAAAAATATCTTGAGTACTTTTTATGAAAATCATTCAGTCTTTCAAAAAATTCTTCCATCAGTCTACTCCTTCATAAGGAAAGCAGTTTTGCCATTATATTAAAGCCTTCCTCAACAAATTCGCCATGAGTAAGCGCCTCAGCCTCAGAAAAGCCTTCGGCACCGGAATTATAATTTTTTCCCGATTCATATATAACCGCAGGAACAGGATCGGATACATGGGTTTTAATGGAAACCGGGGTGGGATGATCGGGCATAATAAGAAATCTGTAATCCTCCCCTGCTTCTTCCATCGCCTTTCTTATGGGTGCTATAATCTTTTCGTCAATTAAGCTTACCGCTCTTACTTTTCCTTCCAAATCTCCCTGATGGCCACACTCATCAGGACCTTCAAGGTGAATGTATATAAGGTCGTTTCCGTCAGAAAGTGCTTTTATTGCGGCTTTTGCCTTGCCGTCATAATTTGTATGCACCGTTCCCGTTATTCCATCAACGGGATATACAGCCATATCTGCACAGGCGGCGATTCCCTTTATCAGGTCAACGGCTGAAATAACTGCGCCCTTCTTTCCGTATGTATCATGAAAGCGTGAAAGTGCAGGGCGTGTTCCCTCTCCCCATATCCAGAGTGATGTGGCGGGATTCTTGCCTGCTGCAATGCGCTTTTTATTTACCGGGTGGTTAATAAGAAGCTTTTCACTCTTTTTCATTATGTCAAGAATAACGCTGTTGTCGGGAAGGTAATCTCCGATAACCTTGTCCGATATGTCGTGGGGAGGTGTAAGAGTGAAGCTTCTTTCCTCTGTCTCCCAGCGCATGATATGGCGGTAGCTTGTGCCTGCAAAAAATCTTATTTTATCTGTTTTTAAGTTTTCGTCTATATACGAGATAAGCTCCGCTGCCTCATCGGTCGAAATTTCACCGGCGCTGTAGTCAACCATGGTCTTATCTTCATATTTTTCTTCTCCGGAAAGAGTAACAAGATTTGCTCTGAAGCACATATCCGAATCTGTAAGCTTAACCCCTACGCTTGCCGCCTCAAGAGGAGATCTTCCGGTGTAACAGCCCTTGGGTGAAAAGCCCATAACCGAAAGATTTGCCACGTCACTTCCCGGCTTATATCCATCGGGAACGGTTTTCACCATATAAAGTTTGCCGTTTCTTGCAAACTCATCCATATTTGGAATGTCCGCTTTTTCGTATACGGTTTTTCCACCGAGAGCATCGATTTTATAATCTGCCGCTCCGTCTGTCAGTACAACTATATATTTCATTTTTATCCATCCCTTATCATGAATTGTCGTTAAACCGGCAAGATACACCGATTCATGATAATTATACACCAAAATCAGTTAAAGTACAATAACAAACTTATTAATATATTGTAAAATTTTCTTCATTATATATTGTAAATTCCCAAAATATATGCTATACTAATATATTATAATGTAATTTCACAGAAAGGAACGGTTTACGAAATGGGATTACTAACAAAAATTTTCGGAACCCACAGCGAGCGGGAAATCAAAAAAATTCAGCCCATTGTGGACAAAATCTTATCACTTGAACCAAAAATGCAGGCTCTTTCAGATGCCGAGCTTTCTTCCCAGACAGAAAAATTCAAAGAAAGATTTAAAAACGGCGAAACGCTTGATTCTCTCCTTCCCGAAGCTTTTGCAACGGTAAGAGAAGCATCTTACAGAATTTTGTCAAAAAAGCCTTTCCCCGTTCAGCTTATGGGCGGTATCATTCTTCACGAAGGCAGAATTGCGGAAATGAAAACCGGTGAAGGTAAAACTCTTACCGCAACACTTCCCGCCTATTTAAATGCCATTTCAGGCGAAGGTGTTCACGTTGTTACCGTAAACGAATATCTTGCATCAACCCAGGCTGAAGAGATGGGCAAGCTTTATAATTTTCTGGGACTTACTGTCGGCACAACCTTAAGCGGTATGAATCCCGAAGAAAAAAGAGCGGCTTATAATGCAGACATAACTTACGGAACAAACAACGAGTTTGGCTTTGACTATCTTCGTGACAACATGGTTATCTACAAAGAAAATATGGTTCAGCGCCCCCATGCTTTTGCTATTGTGGACGAGGTTGACTCCATTTTGATTGACGAAGCAAGAACGCCCCTTATAATAAGCGGCCGCGGCGAAGAATCTTCCATTCTTTACTCCCACGCTGATCATTTCGCAAAAACATTAAAGGCATTTTATATCAAGGAAACCGATGATAAACAGGACAACGATAATATCAATGCAGACTATATTGTTGAAGAGCGTACCAAATCTGTAACTTTGACAGCCCAGGGTATCAAAAAGGTTGAAGCAGCCTTTAACATAGAAAATCTTTCGGACCCTGAAAACATGACTTTAAGTCATCACATCAACCAGGCAATCCGTGCAAACTCCATTATGCGCCGTGATGTTGACTATGTTGTAAAAGACGGAGAAATCATTATAGTTGACGAGTTCACCGGCCGTTTAATGTACGGAAGACGCTATAACGAGGGGCTGCATCAGGCAATTGAGGCCAAGGAAGGCGTAAAGGTCGCAAACGAATCAAGAACCCTTGCAACCATCACCTTCCAGAACTATTTCAGACTTTACAAAAAGCTTTCCGGTATGACAGGTACTGCCCTTACCGAGGAAGAAGAATTCCGCGAGATATACAGACTTGACGTTGTGGCAATACCCACCAACCGTCCCATGATAAGAGTGGACCACGATGACAGAGTTTATAAAAATGAACGCGGCAAATTTATGGCAATCGCAGCTCAGGTTGAAGAATGCTATAAAAAAGGACAGCCCATATTGGTTGGTACAATTTCTATAGAAAAATCCGAGGCTCTTTCCGCTCTGCTTAAGAGAAAAGGCATTCCCCATCAGGTGCTTAATGCAAAGCATCACGAGAAGGAAGCCCATATCGTTGCTCAGGCAGGAAGAAAGGGTGCAGTTACCATTTCCACCAATATGGCAGGCCGTGGTACGGATATTCTGCTTGGCGGTAACCCCGAAATTATGGCTCTTGACAAAATGCGAAAAGAGGGCTATGAGGAGCATATTGTTACAGAGTCAAATATCCACACCCCCACCACCGATCCCGAAATTATCGATGCAAGAGCTCACTTTAACCAGCTTTATAAAGAATTCAAAGCTGAAACCGATAAGGAGCACTTAGAGGTTGTAGCCTCCGGCGGTCTCTTTATCTTAGGTACAGAACGCCACGAATCCAGACGAATCGATAATCAGCTCCGCGGTCGAAGCGGAAGACAGGGTGACCCCGGCGAATCCAGATTCTTAATTGCACTTGACGATGATCTTATGCGCCGTTTCGGCTCCGACAGAATAGAAACCATCATGAGCATGACAGGCTTTTCCGACGATGAACCCATCGAAGCCAAAATTCTCTCCGGCGTAATCGAAAACGCTCAGAAGAGGGTTGAAAGCAACCACTTTGCAGTAAGACGTAACGTGCTTCGCTATGACGATGTTATAAATCAGCAGAGAACTGTAATGTACAATCAGCGTGCCATGGTTCTTGACAACAAGGACTTAAAGCAGAACATCTTCACCATGGCAGAAAAGATATTCACGGAAATTTTAAGCATCTATGCTTCCGACAACTATGCGGATAATTGGGAATGGGAAGGTCTTAACAGTGCCGTTGCCAAAATCATGCCTATGGAAAATCCCATTTCTTATGACCATGATAAGTATGACCGTCTCACACGTGAATGGGTGCTTGAAGACCTTATGAAAATCTTCACCGCAAACTACGAAAAGCAGGAAGAAATCTTCGGCGATGCTATGCGCGAAGTTGAGCGTGTAATTATGCTTCAGGTTGTTGACCGTCATTGGATGCAGCACATTGATGATTTAGCACAGCTCCGCGAGGGTATCTCTCTCCGTGCTTATGCACAGCATGATCCGGTTGTTGAATATCAGTCGGTAAGCTCCGAGATGTTTGACGAAATGAACGCCTCAATCCGCGAAGAAACCGTGAAGGGCGTAATGTTCGTAAGAATGAGAAGCGATGCGACAGAGCGTAAGCAGGTTGCAAAGGCTGTTTCCACCGGCGAAAGCAAGGAAGTTGCCAAAAAGCCCATGGTAAACGAAGAAAAGAAAATCGGCAGAAACGATCCCTGTCCCTGCGGCAGCGGAAAGAAATATAAACAATGTTGTATGGAAAAATAAAATCAGTAAAGATTTAAGTGTAGCAAAATGCAACAAAGCATTTTGCGAAACGAAGTTGTGTAAACGAAGAAAATGTGAATAACATTTTCCGTTTATGCAACTAAATCTCATCAAAACACGAACAGTGTTTTGTACGCCACTTGCAATACAAACATCAAAAGGCGAACAGCCTTTTGTGCACTGCTCGGAACAAACTCTATATCCAAAAAAGCCTTCAACAATCTCCAGAAAGGAATAAATAACAATGCTTGAATTTGACGAATACAGATTAAACCTTGCCAGAAAGGAAGAACCTCTGGCGCAGTTAAATCAGTCCATGAATATTCCGGGACTTGAAACCCAGATTGAGGAAAAGGAAAAACTTACCTTAGATCCAGACTTTTACAATGACACAAAGGAATCCCAGAAAATATTAAAGGAAATAAACCTTCTTAAAAGCAAGGTTGCAAAGTATAAAAGCGTTTATTCTTCCTGGGAGGATTTAACCGCTCTTTGCGAGCTCGGCGACGAGATGGAGGACTTATCCGTCCTTGAAGAGCTTACAGCAGGAATCGAAGCTTTCGAAAAGTCCCTTGAGGATTTGCGCCTTGAAACCCTTTTATCCGGCCCCTATGACCGAAACAACGCCCTCATGACAATTCACGCAGGTGCCGGCGGAACAGAGGCTCATGACTGGGCTGAAATGCTCCTTCGTATGTATGAGCACTGGGCTGAGCGTAAGGGCTTTACCGTTAAGCTTCTTGACTGCCTTGACGGAGAAGAAGCCGGCGTAAAGAGTGCCACGCTTTCCATCGAAGGAGAAAACGCATACGGCTATGCCAAGGCTGAAAACGGAGTTCACCGTTTGGTTCGTATCTCCCCCTTCGACTCTGCAAGCCGTCGTCATACCTCCTTCGCTTCATGTGAAGTAATCCCCGAAATCGACGAAGACTTAAACGTAGAAATCAATCCCGACGACTTGAGGGTTGACACATATCGTTCCAGCGGTGCGGGCGGTCAGCACGTTAATAAGACGGAATCTGCCATAAGAATAACCCACATTCCCACAGGCATCGTTGTTTCCTGCCAGAACGAGCGAAGTCAGATTCAGAACAGAGAAACAGCCATGAAAATGCTTAAGTCCAAGCTTGTTGAAATTGCAGAGCGTGAGCATTATGAAAAAATTTCCGATATCAAGGGTGTTCAGAAGGACAATGCCTGGGGCAGCCAGATACGTTCATACGTTTTCTGCCCATACACCATGGTAAAGGATCACAGAACAAACTTTGAAGTAGGTAACATTGATGCCGTAATGGACGGAGAAATTGACGGCTTTATCAATGAATATTTAAAGGCGGCAAACCTCGGCACACTGTAAGAGAAAGGAGGCTCTCCGTATGGAAAAATGGGATATACTGAATTCTGCCGGAGAACCTACCGGAGAAACAGTTGAAAGATCGGCAAATGCCTTGAAGGAAGGCCAGTTTCACCTGGTAATCCACGTATGGGTGATAAACGATAAAAACAAAACTCTCATTCAAAAGCGAAGCGATACAGTAGATATTCTCCCCGGAATGTGGGCAACCACAAGCGGCTCTGCATTAAGCGGTGAAACAGAAATAGATGCCGCAAAGAGGGAGCTTTCCGAGGAACTGGGAATAAAAACCGAAGAAGAAGACCTGATACTCTTAAAAAAGTATCGCGGCAGAAACAACTTCGTTTATGTTTATGCCGTACATAAAAATGTAGGAATCAGCGAAATCTCCATGCAGGAAGAGGAAGTCCAGGCGGTAAAATGGGTATCTGCAAAAGAGCTTTCCGATATGGTATCAAAAAAACAGTTCCACCACTATATTTACATGACTGAGCTTTATGAATATATGAATAAGTAAAAAGGAAGGAAATGCTTTTGCATTTCCTTCCTTTTTGTTTAATCCAGTTCCTTTTTACCTGTATACAGTTCATAATAGCGTCCCTTTAATTTGAGAAGCTCGTCGTGAGTGCCCTCTTCCATAATTTTGCCCTTTTCAAGAACGATAATTTTATCCGCATTTCTTACCGTAGAAAGGCGGTGAGCAATTACAAATGTGGTACGCTCCTTCATAAGGCGGTCCATACCGTGTTCGATGTGCATTTCCGTACGGGTATCGACGGAGCTTGTCGCCTCGTCAAGCACTAAAATGGGGGCCTTGCTTATTGCCGCACGGGCAATGTTAAGTAGCTGCCTCTGACCCTGGGAAAGGTTTTGACCGTCCCCCATAATCTCCGTGTCATAGCCCTTGGAAAGCCTCATAATAAAGCTGTGGGCGCTGGCGGTTTTCGCCGCGGCGATAACCTCTTCATCCGTTGCATCAAGTCTGCCGTAA
>JAZSAR010000001.1:0-3442 GCA_045601965.1 Clostridia bacterium | reverse complement strand
AAGATAACGCTTACCTTCTGCATAAGCCTTCTTTGCCCACTGACCTGTGATAACGTAATCTGCCTTCTTGTTCTTGTTACCGAGGTTCATGGGAACCATGGTGAACTGGCTGGATGCACCGCCCTGAAGGAACATTACCTTATAGTTATCGGGAATTTCCATAACTTCGCGAAGGAGTGCTTCTGCACCTTCAATGATGGGTGCATACTCCTTGGAGCGGTGGCTCATTTCCATAACGCTCTGTCCGGTACCTTCGTAGTTAAGCATCTGGCTTGCTGCCTTTTCAAGAACTGAAACGGGAAGCATAGAAGGGCCGGCTGAAAAATTGTAAACTCTATCCATAATTGAATACCTCCAATAATTAATTTTAAATTATTTTAATAGTACCATTATAGTACCAAAAAATAGCGTAGTCAAGAGAAAAGTGTAATAGATTAATGTATGATTATGACAGTTTTTTTATGATATCGGTATAAAGAGCTTCTGCATTTTTTCTGAAATTTGCCGTTGCATTTGCAGCCGATTCTCTGGTGGGGAGTGTAATTGACATAGATAAAAGAGAAAAACCTGATTCTGTTATTTCGCAGAACACCTCGAAATCTCCGCTTAAGTTTTCTTTATATTCTGAAACAACAGAGCGGGCTTCATTTTCCTTTTTCTTTACATCCTTTATTGATTTTATTAATGCTTCCTTGACGGTGAAGGGGATTTCTTTTCCGAGAAGCTTTATGCTGGAAATCCCTTTGTCAGACACCATAAAGGTGGATTTTCGGCTGGCAGGAACCAAAAGACCTGACTCCTCAAGCTCGGAAAAAGATTCTGCCATTTCAAAGTATTCCGCATAGCCAAGGGATATAATAATATCGTAAATGTCTGAAATTGTAACAGGACGCTTGAAATTTTCTGCAATAAATAGTATAATAAGCTTTAAGTCCACAGAATTATTGAAAAAATAGCCTGACATTTTATCACCTCTCACGAGTTTGACTGAAAAATAACAATATTTAATTGATTATAACACATTTTTTGTACTTTTGCAAGAAGGAGATGAAAAAAATGTACGAAAAAATAAAAGAAATGCTGATGTCTGACGGAGCTTCCTTTGTGGGTTGCTCTTATCAGGAGGATACACCCTTTCCGGGACTTAATTACTGCATTACCTTCGGCATAAAATTATCGTCTGCCATAGTTGATACAATTTCTGAAAGCGGACCTTCAAAAACATATTTTCACCATTACAGAACTGTAAATACACGCCTTGACCAGATGGCGCTATCCGCTGTAATTGAACTGGAAAAGGCAGGCTTTAACGGAGCGAACATCCCGGCATCCCAGAGCATAGAGGGAACAAGGGGGCTTTTCTCCCACAAGAAAGCGGCAGTGGATGCAGGGCTTGGATGGATAGGTAAGAGCGCACTTTTTATTTCCCGGGAAACGGGACCTCTGGTGCGCCTTGCCACGGTATTTACAGATATGCCGCTTAAATGCGAAGAACATATCTATGAAGACGGATGCAAAGACTGTGATATATGTAAAAAAATGTGCCCCTCCGGGGCCATCAGCGGAAAGACATGGGAAAAAGGCATTAATTTCACAGATTTTTTCGATGCGGAGCTTTGCAGTCACTATATGAAGGATCACTTTAAAGACATCGGTCGCGGAGCGGTTTGCGGAATATGTATGCGTTTTTGCAAGTATAATAAAATTTCCGGGAAATAAATTTCAGAAAAGTTATAAAAAATGCAGACATACCGCCGTATGTCTGCATTTTTTACGCACTGTAAGTGAAAAATAAAGAACATTACGGAGTTTAAGAAAATACCCGAAAAACTAACGATTGTTCTATTTACTTATTATTCTTAATGTGGTATAATATATAAATATAGTTATATTTAAGGGCAAGGGAGTGAGGATATGCCGGATAAGTTTATTTTGCGTTCAAAATTCAAGCCTGCAGGAGACCAGGGACAGGCAATAGAAAAATTAGCCGAAGGTATTGAAAACGGCGAAAAAGGTCAGATTTTGCTGGGCGTAACAGGCTCGGGTAAAACCTACACCGTTGCCAAGGTAATTGAAAAAGTAAATAAACCTACGTTGGTACTGGCGCATAATAAAACCCTGGCGGCACAGCTTTGCTCCGAATTCAAGGAGTTTTTTCCCGACAATGCCGTTGAGTTTTTCGTGTCCTATTACGACTATTATCAGCCCGAGGCATATGTGCCTCAGAGCGATACCTATATAGAAAAGGACGCATCCATAAACGACGATATCGACAAGCTTCGCCATAGTGCGACAATGGCTCTTTTTGAGAGACGGGACGTAATAGTAGTTGCCAGCGTTTCCTGTATTTACGGTCTTGGTGATCCCGAGGACTATCAGGGGATGGTTATTTCCCTTCGTCCCGGTATGGTAATTGAAAGAGATGATGTAATAAGAAAGCTCATTGAAATGCAGTACGAAAGAAACGACATAAACTTTACGAGAAACAAGTTCCGTGCCCACGGGGACGTGCTTGAGGTTTTTCCGTCAAGCGAAAATGAAAAGGCTTTGAGAATTGAATTTTTTGACGATGAAATAGACAGAATATGCGAGATAAACACCGTTACAGGCGAGGTTTTGGGCACAAGAAATCACGTGGCGATTTATCCCGCATCTCACTATGTAACAAACAAAGACAAGCTTCTTCGTGCCATAGCGGGCATTGAAAGAGAACTTTCCGACAGGCTTAAATATTTTGAATCGGAAGGAAAGCTTTTAGAGGCACAGCGCCTTAAGCAGAGAACGGATTATGACATAGAAATGCTTAAGGAAGTTGGCTTTTGCCAGGGAATTGAAAACTATTCCCGACACATCAGCGGACGAAGCGAGGGCAGCGCGCCCTACACGCTGATTGACTATTTCCCCGATGACTTTTTGCTTGTAATTGACGAATCCCACGTTACGATTCCACAGGTCAGGGCGATGTATGCAGGCGACCGTTCAAGAAAGGACAACCTTGTTGAGTACGGCTTCCGTCTGCCCAGTGCCTACGATAACCGTCCGCTTACCTTTAAGGAGTTTGAAGACAGATTAAATCAGGTGTTGTTTGTTTCCGCAACGCCGGCAGAATATGAGTATCAGCATTCAACCAAGGTTGCCGAGCAGGTTATAAGACCGACAGGGCTTCTTGACCCGGAGATTTTTGTCCGTCCAACAGAGGGGCAGATTGATGACCTTGTGAGCGAGGTTAATATCCGAACTGAAAAAGGGGAAAGGGTGCTTGTTACAACCCTTACCAAGAAAATGGCAGAGGCACTTACCGACCATATGCAAAGCCTGGGAATCCGCGTCCGCTATATGCACAGCGAGGTTGAAACATTGGAACGTATGGAAATTATAAGAGATTTGCGCCTCGGAGTTTTCGATGTGCTTGTGGGAATAAACCTGCTTCGAGAAGGTCTTA